>NZ_CP075338.1:1515243-1818292 GCF_023278365.1 Epilithonimonas zeae
CGAAAAAATTGAACTGAATCATCACACACAGAAAGAAGGTCTTTGTTTCAAAGATGAAAATACAATCTTAATGACCGATGAAGGCAACAAAACACACACAGGAAATCTTTATCAATTGAATTTGAAATAATTCAATCACAATAATCTGGAAGCGGAAAACTTCTCCACAAAATCCTCAAACTCTTTTCGATAACTCCTGCCAACGGGAATATTGTATTTGCCCAAATTCAATTCATTATTATTGAAGGCAATTACATATTTTGAATTGATTAAAAAAGACCTATGAATCCTTACAAAAGCCCTATCAGAAAGTGAATTTTCCAAATCTGTCATTTTATTTTTTGTAATGATTTTTCCCTCGTTTTGCAAAATGATTCTGACATCATTTCCTTGGCTTTCAAAATAAAGAATATCAGATAAAATGATTTTCCTATTCAATCCATCAGATTTGACAATAATGAAATCTTCAGTTTGTTCATCAGAAGGAATATTTCTCAACACACGCTCTACAGATTTGAAAAACCGCTCGAATGTAATTGGTTTCAGAATATAATCAACCGCTTCCAATTCAAATCCTTCTATAGCAAATTCGCGATAAGCAGTTGTGAAAATGGTTTTAGGTTTTCGATTTAAGGATTTCAGAAATTCGATTCCGTTAAGATTGGGCATTTCGATATCGAGAAACATTAGGTCAACAGGTTTTGTCTGCAATATTTGATAAGCTTCGATTGCGTTTTTTGCAGTTGCGACCAGTTTCAGAGAATCAATCTTTGAAATATGGTTTTCCAAAAGCTTTACAGCCAGAGGTTCGTCATCAATTATAATACAATTTATCATTCTGTTGCGGGCGTAATTATTTCTACTTCAAACCAATTTCCGATTTCTGAAACATTAAATTCAAATTGATTCTCATAAAATATTTTCAATTGCTCTTCTATATTATTTAATCCCAAACTTTCACGTTCAGATTTTAAAGTTTCTGAATAGGTATTTTTGATTCGAAAAACAGATTGATTTTCATCCGTTTCAATTTCAATATTAATTTCAATATTTCCAGCCGATTTTCCTGCACCGTGTTTGAAGGAATTTTCAACCAAAGAAAGATACAACAATGGTGGAATTTTGTTTTCAGAATTTAGTTTTTGTCTTTTGAATATTTTCAGACGTTCGTCATATCTCAGTTTTTCAAGCTCAATATAATCATCAATGATAGAAATTTCATCCGAAATATTAACCGTTTTATTCTGACCTTTATAAAGAACATAGTCCAAAATTTCCGAAAGTCTGCTGATAGATTCTGAAGTTTTCTCCGAATTAATAATGGAAAGCGAATAAATATTATTGAGTGTATTGAACAAAAAATGAGGATTAAGCTGTGACTTCAGAACTTTCAATTCTAATTCTGCTTTTTCCTTCAAAAGTTTGGTCGTGTTTTGTTTTTCACTTTTATATCGCAGCATAAACATCACTGAAACAAAGGCAAAAGCTCCTGTAATAATAGAAAAAGTATAACTAATCAACAGATATCTGATGTCTGTAAAAATACTATAAATGCTGTCTTGCGGATAATTACAAAAAAAAGGTTCGGCTATGTAAACAATAAAAAGGCGGTTAATAACAGAAAAAACATAAAGAGAAACAAGCAGTAAAATTGAAAATGAGAAATACTTTTTTCGGTCAAAAAAATGCTTTATGAGAACATAATAAATAAAATTCGCACTGATAATCTGAAAAATCCAATGGCACAAATCATAGTAAAAAATCAATTGAATATTAGCATTCTCATATTCTCCATAATTTCTTGCTTCAATCAACAGAAAAAGTGCTATCCAAAATAAAATTTGAAAGCCAATGTTTGGTCGATAATTTTTGTCAGTTCCGATTTTCACAACCTTCAAAATTATAAATTATAATCCGATAAAAATCTTTTACGAATGTAGAATTGACAAATCGAATGACAAACAACCATAATTACAATCCAAAATGCAGAATAAGTAATCAAAATAAAAAACTCCGCTTTCTGAAGGTGCTTTGAAAATTACTATTAAAAAGCAAGCATCTTGCAGAAAAAAAAATAAATGCAGACTACTTCCTCTCAAAGATTCAATGGATTAGACCATCTGAGAGCCATTGCAATTCTTTTGGTATTAATGTATCATTATCGAGCTTTTATACATCCAGATTGGATAGATATTTATGGGCGTTTTGGCTGGACTGGAGTTGATTTGTTCTTTGTATTAAGTGGTTTTCTGATTTCAAATCAATTATTTCAGGAAATTAAAAATCGTGGGAATTTCAGTTTGAAATCATTTTTCATAAAACGTTTTTTCAGGATTATCCCGCCTTATTTTTTCACATTACTATTATATTTCTGCTTTCCTTTTTTCAGAGAAAGAGAATCGCTTTCGCCGTTATGGAAATTTCTCAGCTTCACTCAGAATTATGGCTTAGATGTCATCAACAAAGGAACGTTTTCACACGCTTGGTCATTGTGTATTGAGGAGCAATTCTATCTAATTCTGCCTTTTTCATTACTATCACTCATCAAATCAAAAACATTGAAATATCTAATTGTTATGATTGCATTCATTATATTATTTTCAATTTTTGCGAGGTATTTTTCTTGGCAGGAATACGTTTTTCCAAATATCAATTCGAATAAATTTTGGAAGGTCTGGTATATGAAAATCTATTATCCAACGCACACTAGATTGGACGGATTGGCTATCGGCGTTTTAATTGGATATCTGTTTCAAAATTTTTCAAGATTCAGAAAGATTATTGATGAAAATGGCAATTTGTTTTTGCTGTCAGGTTTAGCTTTTCTTGGCTTCTCTTTATGGGTTTGCAATGACCAATCTTCTGAATTTGCATCGATATTTGGATTCACATTCGTTGCTGTAAATTATGGTTTTATAGTGATTTCTGCGATTTCGAAATCCTCATTCCTGAACAAATCAAAAAACTATTTCACAACTCAATTAGCAAATTTATCTTTTGCAATCTATCTTTCTCACAAGGGAATTATCCATATTATTCAAAGCCTGATAGAATATTACAAAATTTCCATTTCGGAAAATTTGTTATTGATTATCTGTTTAATAGGATGTATTCTTGGAGGATTATTTTACAGATATTTTATTGAAAAACCGAGTTTAAAATTGAGGAATAAAATCTCTGCTAATTTCTCTTCGTAAACGAATAAAGCAACATATCCGTAAGAACTTCTTGTCGTTTTCTGTAATCGTTTTTCAGCAAGCCTTCAAACTCGAAATTGCAGAATTCCGCTACTTTTTTGCTGGCGATATTGTCCGGTGCGATTTTCATAAAGATTCGGGTCATTTTTTTTTCATTCATACAGAAATTACGAAAAGCTTCCAAAGCTTCATAAGAATATTTATTACCCGAAAAATCATTGAAAATAAAATACGCCAACTCACCTTTCGGAACCGACCAATCGATTTCTCTAATTGAAATATGACCGATCAATTCATCTGATTCTTTGAGAAAAATCCCAAAATAGAAACCTTCTTCACTTTTAAAACTTTCAATCTTTTTTTGGAAATACAATTTGGTTTCTTGCAGAGTTTTCGTAACACTTAAAGTTCTCGAAAAGTAATCTTCCAGATAAGTTTTGTCATTTTGAAATTTAGTATAAAATTCCTCAGCAAAATCCAGCGAATACGGTTTTAGAAGCAGTCGTTTGGTTTCAATCATCACTACATTTTAAAAAGTCCCGCCAATCCCGACAACCAATCTTCCGCCGTCTGACGATGTAAAATAAGAAATATTGGCAGAGATGGCGTCAACTGCATTCAGCCAAAATCCACCTCCGTATGAGTTGTGCCATTTATTAGAACTTTCATTCGGATTCCAAACTCTTCCTAAATCAAATCCACCGAAAAATCCGTAACTCAAAGGTAAAATCGAGTTTTTGATTTTGCCTATTTCATAACGCAAATCTGAAGTTTGATAAAAAGAGTTTTTCCCATAAAAACGGTTAAAACGGAAACCTCGCAAATCTTTGTTTCCGCCCAACGTCGCCATTTGATAAAACTCGTAATCGTTACCGAAAAGCCATTTTGCCTTCGCATAAGAAGACCAGACCAATCTTTGATTTTGCGTCAGATAATGCAGAAAACCAAGTCCGGTTTCCAGTGAAGTATATTGTCTGTCCGTGTTTTGAAGGTTCATATTCCAAACCGTTCTGATATCGAATTTCATTCCCAATTTTGGATTTGCTTTATTGTCATAATTCTCATAATTGAATGACAAATCCGCTCCACCAAACTGTTTTGATTTGAAAACATCATCATTCACAACGCCAGGAATGGAGATATAACGATTCGCTGTTCTATCGATTTTCAGAATTTCGTAATTCAGTTTTGCGGAGAATGTTGATGCATTTTTGTTCCAGTTAATAGACGGTGAAAATCCAAATTCTCGAGCTCTCACATTATTGAATCGATTCCCATATTCTTCTTTTGGATTAACCGTTTCATTCCCGATTCCGTAGAAATTCCTGATGTAATGCGAACTCGTCACTCTCGTATCCAAACCGTAAAACCAATTGCCTTTCAACATCGGAAACATTGCCTGATAAGCAAACTCATAACCTTTGGTTCCCGTGAAATAGTTGGCTGTAAAATGGTGTTTCTGAGAATACGGATTCTTGATAAAATCATTCACCGTATAATCTGCATTGAAACCAATCGCCAGCGCATCATCCGGATTGAAATTGAAGTTCATAAACGTGGTGAAAACATTGTATTTCGCATTTCTGTAATTGTACTGATTGATGTCGTAATCATCAGTCAACTTCAGAGTGGTATTTCCTTTATTTTCAAAGTTATTCGGTTTGCTTTTGTAATCGTAAATCGTGACTTTTTTGGAATTGGAAACTGCATATTTGTCATTGTCTAACCCACCTAAAAGTCTGACTCTAATACTTGATTTCTGTTTGCCTTCTACTACAAATTCGTCATCATCACCCAGACCATACAACAAAATTTCTTTTGTCATCAATCCCGAATAAAGCTTGGATGACTGCAATTCTTCTCCCGATTTTTTCAGCCTGATGATTTTGACTTCGGTTTCGTTATTCGGTAATCTGGTAACTACAAACTTGTCTTTTTTGTCAGTTCCAGTCAAAATCACTTTCTCTTGAAGAAATTTGAAATAAGCCGAAGCATATTTTTCAAGGTCTCCTTTTCTCGTCAGTAATTTCTGAATCAAATCTTCCGAAACGTTGTCCTGAACTTCTTTTGGTAGTTTTTTAAATGCTTCTCGGATGTCATTTTCTGACAAATTATTTTGAATAAATTCCGCTACACCCTGCCAATCTTTTCCATTAGAGTTTTTAGCAAAAATCAAATCCAACGGATAAGGCTCTCTGTTAAACCACTTTACGCTTTCCATCTGATAATCAAAATTTTGCATATGTTTCAGCTCCGGAAATTCCATCAAAATCCCTGTAATAAAACCGTCATATTTGGCGAAGGCTTGGTCTCTGTCTTTCGGAATCGGGCTGTAAATTACGTTGCCATTTTCTTTCCTGGATTCGAATTTCCATTGGTCGTGATGCCTGTCCCAATCACCAATCAACATATCGAACAAACGTGCTTTGATCCACGCTTTTTCATCCATTTTATATTTTTCATCTTTGGCAAGATTCAGGATTACTTCATCGGTTCCTAGAACTTTGTTCGGATTTTCCTCGGTTTCCATTGGTCGGTCTTCGAGATAATACAACTCATTTCCAAAATTCTCATTGAAGTTTTTAAGAGTTTTCTGTTTTGGAATATAAAAAAGTTCTGGTGTTGTGTGACGAATTCCCAATTTGTCTGCCATTCCACCGATTACCAAAGGCGTGTAAGGATGTGAAGTTGTATAAAAATCCAACAAAAATTTGTCCGCATAACTATCCGAAAAATCATCAATTACATATTGATTTTTGAACGCTACAGCCTGTAAAAATCTCACACCGCTTTTTTTCAGCGCTCGAATCACATATTCGTTTCCGGATTTGGTTTCCAGACGAAGGGATTTGGTCTGATGTCCGCCTCCTGCTCTATCCGTTTTTACCCCACCGAATAATGTATCTAATTCCAGATTTTTGACATTGATTTTTTCCGAATAATATTCACGGTAATGTTTTCCCCAAAGAAACTCGTAGAGCTTACTTTTCTTCGTCATCGTAGAGTCATAAATCGATGCTTGGGAATATTCTGAAAACTGATTGGGAAAATCTTGCTTCGGTTTTTCTTCTTTTCCTAAAACCGTTTTTCTGAAAAGCAATTCCGATTTTTCTGGATTAAGACTGTAAAAACTCACTTCAGCATTTCCTGATTTTGAGATTTTCAGTTCTGCATATCCGTTTTTTCCAAATGAAAAATCATTGCTTCCAACGGCTTTTGCAGATTCGGTTTTGGAACCTGCTCCGCTTACTATTTGACGAATGTCAGCTTGCTCGATGTATTGTAGATTGTGGTCGTGACCGGAAACTACGATGACATTTTTCCTTCCGCTAATCAATGTTTTCAGTCGGTCTGCCAAATTTTTATAGTTCTGATTGCTGATAT
Organism: Epilithonimonas zeae; assembly: GCF_023278365.1. Lineage (NCBI taxonomy): Bacteria > Pseudomonadati > Bacteroidota > Flavobacteriia > Flavobacteriales > Weeksellaceae > Epilithonimonas > Epilithonimonas zeae. The sequence goes on from NZ_CP075338.1 coordinate 1,521,825, forward strand.
CCTGGTGTGTGATTCCGCCAGTTGCACGCATCAGATTGATTCCCGTTCCGAGAATTGGCAGTGGAATTTTATTTTCCAAAGGAAAAATTTGCTTTTCCCAAGAGTATCTTCCGCCGTGCGAACCGTTCGTCATCAAAGGATGATGTGTTGCAATTACGATTGTTTTATTCTGATTTTTATTCAATTGGTCTTCGAATTCTGTATAGAAATCTTCGCGGGTTTTGAGGTCGCACTTTTCATTGATACCCGGATTTTTGTCCCAATTGGCTAAAACCCATTCTGTGTCCACTAAAATCAAAGTCAGTTTTTTGTTGATTTTTCTGGTTTCGATGGGACAACCGTTTCTTGGTGCGAAAGCCGATTTGTCATTCAGTTTTTCTGTGACATAATCTTCTTCTCTTTTCAAACCTTTGATGCCGTTGTTGTACCAATCGTGATTGCCGGGAATGAAAATCGTTTTTCCTTTGAACTGTTGAGATAATAAAATCTGGTTATCCATTTTTTTCTCCGCCAAAGCTCTATGTTCGTCCTCTTTTTTTGGCATCCCGACTGGATAAATATTATCGCCTAAAAACATCAAAGTACTATTTTCCGGAGCTTTGGATAATGAATCTTTCAGAATATTCATATTGTGGAAAGCTTCATCCTGATCAAGATTCCCAGCATCACCAACCAAATAAAACGTATGGATGATGCTGTCTTTAATCGTTGGATTTTTGGCAAAATCTTTGGCGTTTTTTCCATAATCGGCGTTTTGAACGGCGCAGGAAACCGCAACAAACAGAAGTATGATAAAAAGATATAATTGGTATATGTATCTCATAAATGATTTTCAATATTAATGGTAATTCTTACCAATGAATCGCACGCAGCCCGACTTGAGCGGAAATCCTTTTTTGCTTACACTTAAATTCTATTTAATCTAAAATCTTCTGCAAAAAAGATTGGGAGCGGAAGGCGGATTAAGCTGCCATAAATAAAATTAAATTTAAGTTAAAGGCTTCGACAAGCTCGGCCTGATGATTTTGATTTCAAATATTCACGAAATTAGTCAAACTCTAACAATATTTAACAAAATTAAAATTAATAAGCTATAAATACTTTCTTAAATTTGTTCCAAATTGCTTTTATGGATATTTTGAAAATTTCGGAAGATTATGTTAAAAATTTATTCAAAGATAGATTATCTTCTGTTTATACTTATCACAATCTTGACCACACGATTCAGGTTGTAGATAAGATAAAAATCCTTGCAAAAGAAGAAAGCATTGGTCCCGAAGATACAGAGAATCTGCTTTTGGCAGGCTGGTTTCACGATTTGGGTTATATTGATGATGCTGATAATCACGAAGAAGAAAGCCGAAAAGAAGCTGCAAACTTTTTAAAGCAATATGGTTTTTCCGAAGATAGAATTGCCAAAATCGGAGAACTGATCCTGGCAACGGACAAATTTTACAAGCCTAAAAATCATCTGGAAGAAATCATAAAAGATGCGGATTTGTATCATTTGGCTTCGGATGATTATTTCAGGATTTGTGAGAATCTGAGACAGGAAATCAAGGAGGTGCATCATCAGAAATTCAGCAAGCAACAGTGGTCTGAGCTTAATATTGTTTTCTTTTCGAAACATCAGTTTTATACCAAATTTGCTAAAGAAAACTGGCAGCCGATCAAAGAAAAAAATGTGGATAAAATCCTTTCTCACATCCAGAATCTGAAAGAAGAAAAAAAGAAAAAAGCGGCTGAAGATAATGATAAAGCACTTCTGAATAAGAAAAAGCTTGAGAAACTGGAAAGCCCTGAACGTGGTATAGAAACAATGTTCCGGGTGACATTGAACAACCACACCAAACTGAGCCAAATTGCCGATAGCAAAGCGAATATTCTGCTTTCCGTCAACGCGATTATTATTTCAATTGCATTATCATCTTTGATTCCAAAACTGGATGCGCCAAGTAATTCGCATTTGATTATTCCGACATTTGTGATGGTCATATTCAGTGTGATTTGTATTATTTTGGCGATTATGTCTACGAGACCGAAAGTATCCAGCGGAACTTTTACCAGAAAGGAAATAGAGGAGAAAAAAGTAAACCTTCTGTTCTTCGGAAATTTCTACAAAATGCCGATGGAAGAATATCTCTGGGCAATGAAAGAAATGATGAACGACCGACAATATTTGTACGATACAATGATAAAAGACCTCTATTATCTGGGCGTTGTTCTAAATAGAAAATACAAATTATTGAGACTGACTTACACGGTCTTCACAATTGGAATTATTGTTTCTGTGGTGGCTTTTGTGGTGGCTTTTCGGAATGTGACGGTTTAGAATTTAAGAATTATGAAATTAAAATATTTTAAAATTTTATTTGGTTTCTTCCTTTTATTCTCACTTTTGGGATGCTCAGTTCTTACCGACTTTTACATACAAAATCTCACCAATGAGAATAAAATAATAAATTTAACATTAAGTCTCGCTTAGAAAATGATCCTTATGGTGAATTTAGTTTCAATTATAAAAATGGCATAGCAAATCCAAAAGAGTTTAGAAAGAATAAAAATCTACTCTCACTTAACAAAACCATCATTGATGATTATGAAATAGAAGTTGTTTTGCCACCATCCTCTACAACCAGAGTGGAAAAAACTATCAATTACCATTGGAGGAATTGGTCAATTGACAATATAAAAATTGACAACAAGGAAATAAAAATAAAAGATATAGAAAGTCAGTCGTCTAAAGAGAAAAGTGATTACATCTATAAAATTCAATAATTTTTATACACCTTCCACAAACTCATAATCCACATCTTCTGCCTCATAATTAACCGCAACACGCAAAGCTCGCAAACCATTAATTCCCTGTAAATCTTCAACTTCCAGCTCTTCTATTGTTGAAAGCACATTTTGGTTCTGAAGGATTTTGATTAATTTCAAATATTCTTCACGTTCCCTATCCTGAGAATAGATAATGCTGATTTTTCCGGGTTGTGTGATGCGTTCGTCAGAATTTTTGATCAGGGATTTGTCGATACGTTTTTTAATCATTTCGTAGCGGGCATTATAACTTCCGTCCACGTCAAAACGTTTTTCATCCATCCTGAATCTGATACTGATCGGCGTGCTGTAAACCAAAATCAAAGACGAAACATCCAGAGAATAATCCAGCGTTTCTTTGTATTTTTTGTAATGCAATTCGGATTCGCAAATCACACGCAATTGCCATAATCTTAAGTTCTTGAGGAAAATCGGGTCGTAAGTCAACTCCGGTTCAATCGATGAACCGATATACATATTATGTTCTACGCCGTCTGTCTTGAAACGCTCGTAGTAAAACGGAAATCTTCGCTGTTGCTCTTCCTGACGTTTGTCCAGAATATCCGCTAAAAACTTATTGACAGATGACAAACTATCATCAAATTTCTTCCTGAACTGATAAACCAATTCCGTTTTAGAATCCAGTTGTTTGTGATAGTCCGTTACGATTTGATTATAATTCACATTCTGAAGTTTAATCGATTCCAGCAACGGATGAACTTCCTGATGAATAAAATTCTGAACCTGACTTTCTGTGTCGGCTTTTAAATCTTTTGACAATAATTCTTGAAAATGAATCAGTTTTAAATTAATAGATTCCAAATCATTGCCAGAAATCAGATTTTTGAAAACATCAGAAATCAGCATCAGGTTAATTTCTAAATCTTTTTTAATGGCCAGATTTCTCGAAATTGAAGAATTTCTAATGTCAGTTTGCCCAAAAAGTGGTGTCAGATTTTCAAAAGTGATTTTTCGGTATGGCAAATCGAATTCCTCTCTGTAAAAACCGATGTGACGTTCCGCTTCTTGTCTGAATTTCCAATAAACACTTGGATGTATCGATGTATATTCTCTTTGGATAATAGCCTGGATTCTGGTCTCAATACCGTCATAAAGTCTGTCCATCGTATCCTCCAGATAAGGCATTACGATTTCCATTTTTTGAGCATTGATGCTGTTCAACATTTTTTTTCTGGAAACGAGTTCGATAATTCCGAGAACTTTTTTGTTTTTGATAATAGGTGCAAAAATCGCACTTTTGATTCCCGATTCGTAGAAATGTCTGGCAAAATCACTGTCCGGAAACTCCCGGTAAACTTTTTCAACATCAGAAATGCTGAAGTATTTTCTGGATTCTACCAATGTATTGAAGTTCTTTTCGCAGAGCAATTCATTTCTGGAATGATTCAATCCTGACAGAATAAAACTATCAATCACACCATTGATGGGCGTTTTTACAAATTTGTTTTCTTCGTGATTGATGGATGTATAGCCCAATTCTAAATCAGGAACCTGAAAAATCGAACGGAAAATCTTGTTCAGTTCCGGTTTCAAATTTTCATCATCTTCAAGATTAATCAATTTGGTTTTGAGATTGGAAACTGCAATTTCTGTTGTGGCGTCAAAGAAATTAACGACAGCAAAACCTTTCAGCTCCCAGCTTTTTGGCGGAAATTTTTCTTTCCAAAGCTCGTAATCTTCGAAATTATCCAGCAATTCAGAAATCTCTTCTTCAGTTAATTTTTTGAAGTTTTCCAATGGATGAACATCCATAAAATCGGCATTCGTGAGAAATCTGTAGTGTTTTACAACTCCATCTTCATTCGGAATATCAAATATAAATGGCATCGAAACGTTAAGCGGAACCCCATAAAAATCATTAAGGATGATACAGCAGCTCATCACATAAAAGCGGTGCGGATCCATATCTTTGATAATCATATCAAAATTGTCACCTGCTTTTTTGATAATGCGCTCAAACCTTTTTGTAGGGTTGAAAAAGAAATTATAAAAAGGAAAACTGATGGCCTTGATTTCATTTTCCGTCAACATTGGCGGAAAAAGGTCGCGCAACAGTTCTTTCATCAAGGTTTCATTTTTCTCGAAAAAGTCAAGACTTGTGATGCCATCCAGAAGCTCGGGAAATTCTTTGCACTTATCCAAAATCCTCTGGTGTGACAATGCATATTCCGGGTTATCAGAAGCTTCTGCTTCCATTATTTGAATGAGCTTTTCAAAGGAAAAATTCAGTATGAACGGGCTATCGTAAAAGGCTTGGAACTTCATCGGGTAAAAATCAATGCAAATGTAAGAATTAGGAATATATTAATAAAGTCGATTTAAAATTCATAATACTTTAATTCTGTTTGATATAATGAAAAGCAAGTATGTAACAATTTATCAATGTAAAAGTTAGAATAAAAACATATATTCCAAATTTACAAATCTAAAGATTATTAGATATATCTATCGTTCCATTAGTCGATTTCAAAATTGTTACAATAACCGTATCTTTGCAAAAAATCTCAGAAAACATTGAAAGATATCCGCACCTTTTCCCTTGATCAGTTAAAAGACCATTTCAGCACAATCGGTGAAAAACCTTTTCGTGCAAAACAGGTTTATGATTGGCTTTGGAGCAAGAATTTACATTCCTTTGATGAGATGACAAATCTTTCTAAAGATCTTCGAGAAAGTTTGACGCGAGATTTTTTCATTAATCCAATCGCCGTTGATTTATTACAAAAATCTACAGATGGGACGATAAAAAATGGCGTTAAATTGCACGATGGATTGATGGTGGAATCGGTTTTGATTCCTACTGAAACCCGTAGTACGGCTTGTGTTTCTTCTCAAGTTGGTTGTTCTCTGAACTGTGAATTTTGTGCAACAGCTAAACTCAAAAGAATGCGAAATCTGGAAGTTGCAGAGATCGTAGACCAAGTTGCTTTGATTGATCGCCAAAGCAAAGAATATTTTGACAGACCACTCACTAATATTGTGTTTATGGGAATGGGCGAACCGATGATGAATTACAAAAACGTTGTCGAAGCTATTCATAAAATCACAAAGCCGGAAGGCCTGGGAATGTCACCAAGAAGAATAACGGTTTCCACTTCCGGAATTCCGAAGATGATAAAAATGCTGGCCGATGAAGAACTGAAAGTGAAACTAGCACTTTCTCTCCATTCAGCCATTGAGCATAAACGAAACGAAATAATGCCTTTTTCTGAGAAGTTTCCTTTGACTGACATTATGGATTCGCTTCAATATTGGTATCAGAAAACCGGTTCTCCAGTTACTTTTGAATATTGTGTTTGGAAAGGAATCAACGATGGAGACGAAGATATCAAAGCTTTGATCAAATATTGCCGACAAGTTCCAAGTAAAGTCAATCTAATCCAATACAACCCGATTGGCGAAGGAAAATTTGACCACAGAAGTATTGAAGCCGAGCAAAAATATGTTCGTGAATTAGAAAAAGCAGGAATCACGATTGTTGTAAGAAAAAGCCGTGGCGGCGATATCGACGCAGCTTGTGGACAATTGGCGAATAAAACGGCGGAATAATGATTGCTTTTTTAGAAATAATTTATTTTATTTTTTTCAGTATATCAGTCATTTCATTTTTGATATATATTTATAAATCACTGAGAAAACAATCCGATTTCAAATACTTTTTAATTACATTATTATTTTTTGTCATTAATATATTTATTGATAATGAATTATCAAATTTGGTAATAAATGAAATTAAAACAGAAATAAATAATTCTAATAAAATTATTTTTATTAATGACAATAAGAATCAAATTGAAATCAATAAAAATTCACCCGAATTAAAAATCAATACTAGTTCTCGAAAACATAGCGAGAAAAAAATTGAAAATTATCTTTTAATGTCTCCAAAAAACATAAGAATAATATTAAAAGAAGATTCGAAAAGCAAAGGTAAATTCTGGATAAAATATCCAAAATATTATTTTTCAAATATTAAAGCAATCGGTTATTTAGAACTTAATTTTAGGTAAATTCTTTAACAATACTTTAATCCATAAAATTTTACGTTCAAAAAATCAATTCTTATTTTTACAGAATATGAAAAGGATTTTTTACATTTTATTGATTCTCTCAGGATTTCAAATCTCAGCACAGAAAGCGCAGTCACTGAATCTAAAGAAATATAAAATTGCTGTTTTGAGTGATTCTTTAAGGGAATCATCAGGCTTGACAAATATTAATGGAAGACTTTTTTCGTTCAATGACAGCGGCAACACCAGCGAAATTTTCGAAATAAAACCAGGAAGTTCAAACATCGAAAAGACTTTTCAAACCGGTCTCAAAAATATCGATTGGGAAGCTATTACGAATGATAGCGAAAATTTTTATGTTGGGGAATTCGGGAATAATCTGGGAACCAGGAAAGATTTGAAAGTTTATCAAGTTCCTTTTAAGAATGATTCAATCGTCACAGATTCTATAAAAACAATTCCGTTTTTTTATCCGGAACAAATTGATTTCACTCCAAAAAACATCAATAATAATTTTGATGCTGAAGCGATGATTTTCCTAGATGGAAATATTCATTTATTCACAAAAGAATGGATTACAAATACGGTTTCTCATTATGTCATCGACAAAAACCTGACAGAAAACCAGCCTGCTCAAAAACTGGAATCTTTTAAAACTGGATTTGTTGTGACCGATGCTTCTTTTTTTGAAAATAAATTATACGTTGTAGGTTACACCAAAAAAGCTTCGGTTTATCTTATGATTTTCGAAAAAGATGATTCTGGAAATCTATTTTTCAACAAGATTCAAAAAAAGTTTTCTTTGGGAAGAGCTTTCAAAATTGGTCAAATCGAAGGTATTACGGCAACTGAAAAAGGAATTTATATCTCAGGAGAGCGATTCAGCATCAAAATCAAAAAAGTGCCTCAAAGTCTCTACTTTGTCCCGTTTGAAGATTTGCAATAATTATATTTGCATACTACTTTAATCAAAAATCCAATAAGAAATGAAAAGAATTACGGTATTCTGTGGTTCAAGTTTTGGGACGGATGACGTTTACAAATCGCAGGCAAAATTATTAGGAAAAACATTAGCAGAACATCAAATCGAATTGGTTTACGGAGGCGCTAATGTAGGTTTGATGGGTGCAGTAGCGGACGGCGTTTTAGAGAACGGAGGAAAAGCTATTGGCGTTTTGCCTAACTTTTTAAAATCTAAAGAAATTGCACACGAGCATTTGACAGACCTTATTTTGGTGGAAACTATGCACGAAAGAAAAACCAAAATGAACGAGCTTTGCGATGGCGTAATTGCTTTACCGGGCGGTTTCGGAACTTTGGAAGAGTTTTTTGAAATGCTGACTTGGGCGCAATTGGGACTTCATAAAAAACCGATTGCCATTTTGAATACCGCTGGTTTTTACGATTCCTTAATCACTTTTATCCAAACTATGGTTGACAAAGGTTTTCTGAAAGAAGTTAACCGAGATATGATTCTGGTAAGCGATGATATTGATAAGCTTATCGCAATGATGAAAAACTATGTTGCGCCAGACGTTGCAAAATGGATTAATAAAGAACGTGTTTGATTCTATTGTTAATTTAAAAATGTATTAATTCTATATTGTAATGGATTTTTATTCTGTGATAAAAATCAAAAAGCGTTTCAAAGTCTTTATTTTATTCCTTTGAAAGATTTATAATATTTATATTTGTAGAATAGTTTTTGTTCAATCGACAGACAGATCTTCAACATAGCCCCGATTGTAGTGGAAATCCTTTTTGTTTTTCTTTGGAAAACAAAAAGATTGTAACGGAAAGCGGGTTAGAATGTTGAAAAGAAGTTGAATGTTGTTGCTCCAAAAATATAATCTCTAAACGCAAACAGTGGCCAATACAGTAGAACTAATCAAAGCTCCGATTTCTGAAGAAATGAAACTTTTTGAACAAAAGTTTTATGAATCGATGAAAAGTAATGTTGCTCTGCTGGATAAAGTTACGCGTTTTATTGTCACGACAAAAGGGAAACAAATGCGCCCGATGTTTGTTTTTCTATGCGCAAAACTGGTCGGAAATGTGAACGAAAAAACTTTCCGCGGCGCCAGTATGATTGAGTTGATTCATACGGCGACTTTGGTTCACGATGATGTTGTGGATGAGAGTTTTAAACGCCGGAATTTCTTTTCCATCAATGCACTTTGGAAGAATAAAATTGCAGTGTTGGTTGGCGATTATCTACTTTCGAAATCGGTTTTGCTTTCTACGGATAACAAAGATTTTGATTTGCTAGCTGTGATTTCCAGAACGATCAGAGAAATGTCTGAAGGCGAATTGCTTCAGTTGGAAAAAGCCAGAAAACTGGACATCACAGAAGATGTTTATTACGAAATCATCCGTCAGAAAACAGCCACTCTTATTGCGGCTTGCTGCGAAGTTGGTGTTTTGTCCAATGGCGTGGATGAAGCGACTGCGAAAAAAATGCAGGAATTCGGCACTTACACGGGAATGGCTTTCCAGATCAAGGATGACCTTTTTGATTATCAGACAAGCAATATCATTGGAAAACCTGTAGGAATCGACATCAAGGAACAGAAGATGACTCTGCCTTTGATTTATACTTTGAAAAATGCGAGCCCTGAGAATTACAAAAAATATTTCGCAGCGATAAAGCGTTATAACAACGATTCTAAAAAAGTTCGCGAGCTGGTAGAATTTGTAAAGTCTTCCGGCGGAATGGATTATGCTATCCAAACGATGAAAGATTACCAGCAAAAAGCACTTGACATTCTTGCTGAATTCCCAGACAATGAGGCCAAAGCATCTCTTAAACTGATGCTGGATTATGTGATTAGCAGAAAACTTTAATTTTTATTCTTCCCGATATTCCAAAATATCCGCAGGCTGGCAATCCAGAGCTTTACAAATTGCTTCCAAAGTACTGAAACGAATAGCTTTTGCTTTTCCGGTTTTCAAAATCGAAAGGTTGGAAAGTGTTAAATCTACTTTTTCAGACAGCTCATTCAATGACATTTTTCGTTTTGCCATCATTACGTCTAGGTTTACAATTATTGGCATAAGTTAAACTGTTAAATCGTTTTCTTCCTGTAATTCCACGCCTCTTTTGAAAATCTGAGCAATAATATGAATTACAGCTCCCATAAAAATAAATCCTTCACTATCTGCCAAAAATTGGTTTAAGTTGGCAGGAACAAAACTGTGGTCATTCAAATTTTCAACAACTTGTTTTGCAATGTAACTCAATAATCCTATTGAAAGGCTATAATAACTAATCATTGAAATTTTCTTTGCAACAAAAGTGCTAAACGGTTTTGACAGATTCATTTTATGCATTAGTGTAATCACCGTATAAAAAAGAACAGCTTTTAGAATTGAAATGATTAAAATAAAGCTGTAAATGCTAAAAAACTCAAATCTACTTTCTTTATACATTTGGGTTAAATCTACCTTTTGATAGAGGTTTTGGATAAGCTCAGGATTACAAAGATGGAAAACGAAATTGACGATTAATCCTCCTGCCTCAATCGATAAGCCTACAAATATTATCCAAGCTATGGCATATAAACCCCAAAATATGAAATTGTTTGTTTTTGACATTTTTTTAAATTTTAAATATTATTCAAATGTAATAAATATTTATTGATAAACAATAAATATTTTCTTCTTATCAAATAATTTTATTTTTAACAAAGTTAAAATTTCAACAAAGTCTTTTAATTCCGTAATTTTGAAATATGAACAATTCTCCACTTGCAGAAATCTTACGTCCGAAAACTCTCGACGATGTTTTAGGGCAAGAACATTTGACCGGAAAAAATGGAACGATCCGCAAAATGCTGGAAAATGACACCATCAATTCATTGATTTTTTGGGGACCTCCGGGAACTGGAAAAACAACACTGGCAGAAATTATCTCTGAAAAATCCGGCAGGAAATTCTATAAACTATCTGCTGTTTCTTCTGGAGTGAAAGATGTAAGAGACGTGATTGATGAAGCTAAAAAGCAAAATCTTTTTTCAGGAAAAAGTCCGATTTTGTTCATTGATGAGATTCATAGGTTTAATAAGTCTCAACAGGATTCTTTGCTTCACGCCGTTGAAAAAGGTTGGATTGTTCTTATTGGTGCTACAACAGAAAATCCTAGCTTTGAAGTTGTTTCGGCTTTATTGTCACGTTCTCAAGTCTATATTCTGAAAGCATTGACTTTTGAAAAGCTGGAAGAATTAGCCGACATCAGCACTTCAAAATACAACGAATTAAATAATACCAAATTTTCTCTTGAAGAAAAGCAAGCCTTCATCCAATATTCTGGAGGTGATGCAAGGAAATTGATTAATTCTGTGGAGTTGGTTCTTAATCAATTCAAGTCAGCGAAGAAAAATAAAATATCCAACAAAGACGTACTTTCTGTTTTGCAGGAAAATATGGCTTTGTATGATAAAAATGGTGAGCAGCATTATGATATCATTTCAGCTTTCATCAAATCGATGCGAGGTTCTGATCCCAATGGCGCAGTTTATTGGTTGGCCAGAATGTTGGTTGGCGGAGAAGACATCAAATTCATTGCAAGAAGAATGATGATTCTTGCAGCAGAAGACATTGGTTTAGCCAATCCAAATGCATTAGTAATCGCAAACAATTGCTTCCAAGCTATCAATGTAATTGGAAATCCGGAAGCAAGAATCATTCTGAGTGAAACAGCCGTTTACCTTGCCGTTTCTCCAAAAAGCAATTCAACTTATAACGCTATCAACGAGGCAATGGCTTTTGTAAAAAAAACCGGCGACTTGCCCGTTCCGTTGCATCTTAGAAATGCACCAACCAAACTGATGAAAAATCTCAATTATGGTAAAGATTATCAATATGCGCATTCTTATGAAGGTAACTTTGTAGATTTAGAATTTCTACCAGATGACATAAAAGGTACAGCATTTTATCAACCGGCTAATAACTCTACAGAGAAAAAAATCAAGGAACAACTCAAAGACAAATGGGGTGACAAATATTACTAAACATCGTGGTTTACGTTAAATAATCCTAAAAATTTATTTTAAACCAATTATTTCAGATTGCTTTTAATATATTTGCTGAAGACATATATCTATGGAACACTTCGAGAGTTGGAAAGACTTACTGAACCCAGAATTTTACATCAAATTAGGTGGGTTTTGGCTTATTTTATTCATCATTTTTGCAGAAACCGGGCTGTTTGTAGGTTTCTTTTTACCGGGCGACAGTTTACTTTTCATTTCCGGGATTTACGCCGTTCAAATTATTGATACCACTTTTGGTTCCACAGGTTCAGATTTTCTGGATACTACTATTTTAGCAACTGCAGTTGCTATTGCAGCTATTATCGGGAACGAAATCGGTTATTGGTTTGGTTACAAAAGCGGACCGTTGTTGTATGAGAGAAAAGACTCATTCTTTTTCAAGAAAAAATACTTGTTCAAAGCCCACGATTTCTTCGAAGAACACGGCGCTGTAGCAGTTATTTTATCCAGATTCTTACCAATAGTGAGAACCTTCTCGCCTATCGTTGCGGGAATTGTAAAAATGAGCAAACCAAAATTCTTCTTTTACAACGTTATAGGCGCTATACTTTGGTCATTCACAATGATTTACGCAGGACATTATCTGGACAAATTATTTATGGATCAGTTTGGAATCGACCTCAAGAAAAAACTGGAAATCATTATCCTAATCATAGTTTTGGTCACCACTTTGCCAATTATTATCAAATTCTTTTTCTCAAAAGACAAAGAAAGACCAACACAGGAATAATTTTTGATAATCAATATCAGACAAAATATAGAAACCGGAAGTCATTTCCGGTTTTTGCATTTTAGAATTTGACTATGTTGAACCTTTTTTTTAGGCTTGGGCAGCTTTATCCGTCCTCCGTCCCGCTTTTTTCTTTTTCTATAAAAAAGAAAAAGAGCCCCACTCAGACCGGGCTGTTTGTAATTCGGTGTTTAAAACCTTTTATAATAGAAGCGCCTTTGTGAACCTAAAAACATACAGGTTAAATAAAAAACTTTGAGAGCTTTGTGTTAAATTAAAAACCAACAAATTAATATTAATCAATTCAAAAATGAAAGTATTCATCAACAATAGAATTCCACAAATCGGAATTGATATTTTAAAAGAAAACAATCTGGAAATCATAACACCTGAAACCGAAAATCCATCATACGAAGAATGGCTGGAAAACTGCAAACAAGCAGACATCATTCTAAACGTTGGTGGAAAAAATAAATATAACAAAGAATTCTTCGACAACTGCCCCAATGTAAAAGCCATTGCACTATTCTCAGTAGGTTTTGACCAAGTCGATATTGCAGAGGCTACAAAACGAAAAATTCCAATTGGAAACACGCCAGATGTTCTCAGCAGAGCCACCTCCGATGTAGCTTTTCTTTTAATGCAAATGGTTTCCAGAAAAGTCAATTATAATGTTGAAAAGGTAAAATCCGGAAATTGGAAAGACTTTGATGCATTGGAAGAGCTCGGTCAAGAATTATATAACAAAACTTTAGGCATTTTTGGCTTGGGAAGGATCGGTTTCGAAATGGCAGAAAAATGCAAAGCCGCTTTCGGAATGAACATCATCTATCATAACAGAAGTCATAATGAACAAGCTGAGAAAGAACTCGGAGCAAAATATGTCACTTTTGATGAATTAGTTCAAGAGTCAGATATCATCAGTATTCACGCCAATTACACAGCAGAACAAGCTGGTATTTTCAACAAAGAAACGTTCGAAAAAATGAAACCGAATTTGATTTTCATCAATACAGCACGAGGTGGTTTCCACAATGAAAAAGATCTGTTCGAAGCATTAAAATCAGGAAAAATCTGGGGCGCAGGTTTAGACGTTACTAATCCAGAACCGATGGATAAAGAAAATCCCCTACTGCAACTCCCGAATGTTTGTGTTCTTCCGCATATTGGATCAGCAACCATAGAAGCCAGAAATGGAATGTCAAAATTGGCGGCGGAAAACATAGTGGCTTTCGCAAAAGGCGAAAAAATGCCAACTTGTGTCAATCCCGAAATTTATGATAATTAATTCTTAAAAATCTCAGCTTGGAATCATATTTGTCTTAGCTGTCTTAACTAAAATCAAAATATTATGACACCAGAAGATAACATCAACGAACAAGAAAGAAAATTGAGAGAAATGGATTACAATCCGGGCGAAGATATCTTTAACCGAGAAGAACACGTTCCTTTGGACGGCGATGGAAATCCTATAAAAGATCCAAGTCAGGTTAATGACGAAATGCCATTCGGACTAGATGTTCCGGGCGCAGAAGATGATGATAATTTTGAACAGATCAACGATCAATTGCCGGACGAAGAAAATAATTATTACAGCCAAAGTGACAACGAGGACGATCACGAAGAACAAAACGAAGACCTCATCGAATAAAACCAAAAGCTTACTGAATACAGTAAGCTTTTTTATTTCTAGTTTTCAAAGATTCTTGCCGGCTTTTTATTTTCATCAATAGCGACAAGAGTAAAATCTCCTGAAACAGCTTTTTCACGAGTGTCAGCATACATCTCCTCGATGAATATTTCGATATTGACTTTTACGCTGGTATTCCCAACATATTTTACTTTTCCAATCAATTCTACCAAAGTATCTGCAGGAATTGGCTTTTTAAAATCAATTCTGTCACAGCTTACGGTGACAAAAGATTTCCTTGCAAATCTTGTTGCCGTCATAAAAGCAACTTCATCCATCATTTCCATCACTTTTCCACCGAACATTGTATTGTGGTGATTCGTAGTATTTGGGAAAACCACTTTGAAAACACGCGTTTCCGATTGCTGGATTTTGTCTTCGTAATTCATTTCTTTTTTAGAATTTAGATTAAACATTGAAATGAATAGAAAATCAAATTTCTACTTCAAATCGCGAAAGTTTTTGGGGATCCGACTTTCCGCCTCAGCGAATCACGGTTGCGCGACAGCTCGTGACTTGCACACGATTCACCCTTTATTTTTACGAGTGCAAATATAAGTGATATCAATTTATATGAAAGATTTTGTTAGTATTTTTCAAATTGAATATCTTTAAAACCACAAAACAAACTTTAAACATTGAACCTTAAACTATAAACCTTCAATGACTTTCCAACAACAAATACAACAGGGAATTCCATCCAAATTACCTCAGCCAAAACCATACGAACAAAGTATCAATCACGCTCCGAAACGTAAAGAAATTCTTTCAGAAGAAGAGAAAAAACTCGCTCTGAAAAACGCTTTACGCTATTTCGAACCAAAATTCCACGCAGAATTATTGCCGGAATTTAAAGAAGAACTGGAAAAATACGGCAGAATTTATATGTACCGCTTCCGTCCCGATTATGAGATGAAAGCCAGAGATATTGCAGAATATCCGGGAAAATCGGAGCAGGCAAAAGCGATTATGCTGATGATCCAAAACAATCTGGATTATGCCGTGGCGCAACATCCTCACGAATTGATAACTTATGGTGGAAATGGTGCAGTTTTCTCAAACTGGGCGCAGTATCTTTTGACGATGAAATATTTGTCTGAAATGACTGACGAACAAACATTGACGATGTACTCCGGACATCCGATGGGATTGTTTCCTTCACACAAAGATGCACCAAGAGTAGTCGTGACGAACGGAATGATGATTCCGAATTATTCCAAACCGGATGATTGGGAGAAATTCAATGCATTGGGGGTAACACAGTACGGACAAATGACGGCTGGGTCTTATATGTACATTGGTCCGCAGGGGATTGTTCACGGAACGACGATTACTGTTCTGAATGCGTTCAGAAAAATAAATAAGGAGCCAAAAGGCGGATTATTCGTAACTTCAGGTTTGGGCGGAATGTCCGGAGCTCAGCCAAAAGCTGGAAATATCGCAGGTTGCGTTACGGTAATTGCGGAAGTGAATCCGAAGATTACCAAAATCCGTCACGATCAGAAATGGGTGAATGAAATTCACGAAAATCTGGATGACTTGGTAGAAAGAGTGAGAAAAGCTCAGGAAAATCAGGAAACGGTTTCTCTGGCTTATCTTGGAAATATCGTTGAGGTTTGGGAGAAATTCGATGCAGAAAATTTAAGAATCGATATCGGTTCAGACCAGACTTCGCTACACAATCCTTGGGCTGGAGGTTATTATCCGGTCGAGCAAACCTTTGAGGAATCGAATACGATGATGGCAGAAAACCCTGAATTATTCAAAGAAAAAGTTCAGGAAACCTTGAGAAGACACGCTTCCGCCATCAATAAACATACAGCAAAAGGAACCTATTTCTTCGATTACGGAAACGCCTTTTTACTCGAAGCTTCTAGAGCCGGAGCCGATGTAATGTCTGAAAATCCTACGATTGGAAGGGAATTCAAATACCCATCTTACGTTCAGGATATTATGGGACCGATGTGTTTTGATTATGGTTTCGGGCCGTTCCGTTGGGTTTGTACCAGCGGAAAACCTGAAGATTTGCAGAAAACGGATGATATTGCGTGTGCCGTTTTAGAGGAAATGATTAAAACATCGCCCGAGGAAATCCAACAGCAGATGAAAGACAATATCACGTGGATTAAAGGTGCTCAGGAAAACAATCTGGTCGTTGGTTCGCAGGCGAGAATTCTGTACGCCGATGCCGAAGGAAGAATGAAAATCGCTGAAGCCTTCAACAAAGCAATTGCCAACGGAGAAATTGGAGCGGTGGTTTTGGGAAGAGACCATCACGATGTTTCGGGGACGGATTCGCCGTACAGAGAGACTTCCAATATTTATGACGGCTCGAGATTTACGGCAGATATGGCGATTCACAATGTGATTGGCGACAGTTTCCGTGGGGCGACTTGGGTGAGTATTCACAACGGTGGTGGCGTTGGCTGGGGCGAAGTAATTAACGGAGGTTTCGGAATGTTGCTTGACGGAAGCGATGATGCCGACAGAAGATTAAAATCAATGCTTTTCTGGGACGTCAACAACGGAATTTCCCGACGAAGCTGGGCAAGAAATGAAGGTGCTGTTTTTGCGATTAAAAGAGCGATGGAAGCTGAACCGAATTTGAAAGTGACGTTGCCGAATTTTGTGGATGAAAATCTCTTGAACTAAAAAATTCCCCTCCTTTGGAGGGGTGGCAAAATTTGATAAAATTTTGACGGGGTGGTTATCTTTAATAAATCACTTCACCCCGTTAATTTAAATTAACTTCAACTATAATTATCGATAATAAAATCCTCAAGATCTTTCATAATTGCAGAGAGATTATGCTTTACATTCCAATCTGAGATTTTATAGACTTTTAGTCCCAGACTTTCCAAATACTTTGTCCTCTCCAAATCATACTCTTGTTTAAAGTCGTGACTTAATCCATCAATCTCAACCACAAGTCCTAAAGTTTTCACATAAAAATCGACAATATAATTACCGATAATTCTCTGCCTGTCAAAATCTATTTGGTGAAAAGTTCTGTTTCGAACTTGTTTCCAAAAAAGAACTTCTGATAAAATCCCAAGTTTCCTTTTTTCTCTTGTTAATCGCTTAAGATGAGGATTGTATGGTAGGTCTTCAATAAAATTGCGGTAGATGATGATGCCATCAATCTGGGTGAGTATTTGCTTTTCGGACATTTGTGTTTATGTTTGAACGAATTTACATTTTTTTCAGTGAAATTGTTGATATATACACCACCCCGTCATAAATTCTCCGAATTTCTGCCACCCCTCCAAAGGAGGGGAATTTCCACCGGACCCGAATTTGAAAGTTGACATTGCCGAATTTTGTGGATGAGAGTTTGTTCTAAACGTCATTGCGAGAAGGAACAACGAAGCAATCTGTTCAGTTCACAAGAAAACTCCAATAGATTGTTTCGCAATAAGAAAATCTAAAAAAAACCTACTTCGTAGCAGGTTTCAATTTATTTTATCTGATAGTTCTAGCTAACAAATTATTTTAGTTTTTGATATTAGTTTAAATTAATAAAAGAAGTATTATTCTTAGTCTTTATTTGTAATAATTGGTGCAAGCTCTGTTTTTAATTTCTCAAAATCTTCTTTACTCATCATATCAATTTCCATTAATTCTTTAGCTTCTTTTAACTTTGCAATAGCTTCATCTCTAGTCATTTTTCTGTTTTTCAATAAAACTTCACCAGATTCAATTGCTAGTTCAGTATCCATTACACTCAAATACTTGTTTATACCAAAAGCTCTTCCGTTTATTTCTCCCAAAACCATAACTATGTATAAAGGTTTATTTTTACTACCTCTATGATATGTTTTCATTTCATTGACTATAACAGTTGTATTTTTTAAACTATTATCTGCCATAATTTGTGCATCTCCACTCATTGCAGTCATAATGCTACCAAATCCGGCAGGTCTTCCCATTTTTATAAATTCGTATGTTTTTTTATTAGTGCTACGTGATTGTGCTACACCTCCTCTTAATTGATTACCATAACTACCAGCATAAGTTCTAGTATTTGTCTCTTGAGAAGTTGGTGAACCTAAAATCAAAGTATCTCCTACTTTTACACTATTTTTACTAGTGGTAATATATTCTTTTACTTGAGCGCCATTTTTAATCGAATTGAAAAAATTAATATCCTGGGTGTTAGCATAAGTCAATAAATTAATACCTTCTTGAGCTTTAATATTAATTATTGATAAAAAAATAGTTAAAAAAACAATTGTTTTTTTCATGGTTTTTTAAAATTATTATTTGTTTATAGTTAAGGACCAAAAATAATAAAAAAAACATTTTTTATTTACGGTTATCCGTAAACAAAAAAAATGAAAAAATATTAATTAATAAAGATTCAATAAATTTACCCCACAAAATCCCCACAATGCAAAACCTAGGAATCATCGGTTTCGGCTGGCTCGGCAATCACATCGCAGAAAGGCTATCGGACAAATACAAAATCTTCGCCACCACAACCACACCCGCCAAAGCACAAGACCTCAACGCCAAAGGCTATCACGCCACTCTGGTTAGTTTCCCCAACGAGTTGGATGCGGAGATGCAAACTTGGGAAGTCGCCAAAGATCTGGACGCCATCATCATCAGCGTACCGTTTTCGGGGATCCGAGGCGCACAGATTCCGATGAATGACAAACGCCAGAACCTCCTCAATTTCCTCGGCGATTACAAAGGTCAGCTCTTCCTCCTCAGCTCCACAGGTGTCTATCCCGAGACCGAACAAGACTACATCGAGACCGACAAACCAGTACAGGAAGTGGAAAGCGAAAGCTTTATTTTGGAAAGATTCCCCCAAACTAATATCCTCAGATTAGCTGGCTTGATGGGCGACCAGAGATTGCTCAAGAACTACAACATCTCCAATCTCGATCAGTTAGTAAATCACATCCATTACGCCGATATCTGTACCGCTATCGAAAAAATGCTGGTGCAACAATCCCAATCCAAGGTTTACAACATCGTAGCGCCCAACCATCCCAACAAAGAAGAAGTTATCAATGCCCAGAAAGGACTCTCCTACTCTGGCGAGCGTGCTACCAAAGACAGAACCATCTCGCCCGCCAAACTGATTCAGGAATTGGATTTTAAGTTCCAATATCCCGATCCACAGTATTTTCATTTGTAAAAAACAAGCGGGTTTCCAACCTTTTTCAAAAGTGTGCATCTTAGTCATTAGAAAGCAATCTGATGAGATCGTCCTCAATCCGAAATTGAAGCATCGATCAACATCAAAGCAATTGCTCATAATCAAAAAGATCAAGCTATGAAAGTTACCATCCCAAAACCGTGTCACGAAAACTGGGCGAATATGACGCCCGAAGAAAAAGGCAGATTCTGCCAAGTCTGTTCAAAGAGTGTGAGAGATTTCACCACCGCAACAGATCTCGAAATAATTGCAGATCTTTCCGAGAACCCCAACATCTGCGCCAGTTTCCGCCCCGATCAGTTGGACAGAAATCTCAGCTATTCTTTCCTCAATTCTCTGTTTGCAAAATTTGCAGTTGGTGTTGTCCTCACGTCCGGAGGCATTGTTTCTGCACAAACACAACCTAAGGTGAATCCTCCAACAAAAACAGATGTTCCTGTCCAAGTAAAAGGAGAAGTAGCACCAATTTCGAGTCCTAAAACAACACCTCATAAAAGAGACCAGAATAAACCTTTTCCACTTGGAAAGATTGCAGTATCAGATGTGGATAAACCTAATCCACAACAAATTAGAAATACAGGAGCGCCTTTATTCATCAACGAAAAAAACCTACCTCTATACATTGTTGAGGGAAAAATGATTACCAATAAACAATTTCAGCAGATCGACCCCAATAACATCAAGAATCTTAAAGTTTTAAAAGGCAAAGACGCTACTTCCAAATATGGTGCAAAAGGGAAAAACGGTGCGGTAATGATTACTCTGAAGAGGAAAGAAAAATAAATTTTACGTTCATATTTTATCTGCTTTAGATTATTAAATATGTTTATCTTAGCAAAGCGCAACCGATTGCACAAAATCATTGTTTATGAGATCAACTTTTCTATTGATATTAAATTTAACAGTGCTGTCTTGTACCGCACAGACAAAAGATACTTTAGCTGAGAAGGTTTTGGTCTATCAACTTCCAAATGGTGGTTGGGGAAAACACGTAGATAAAACAGCCGTGGACTATAGTTTACCCATCGACAAAGTTTTATTAAGCAAAATAAAAGCTTCCGGAGACGACCACGCCACCATAGACAACAATGCGACCACGAAAGAGATTACCATCCTCATTAAGGCTTATCAATCCACGAAAAACCCAAGCTATCTCAAGTCCGCAGAAAAAGGAATCAACTATCTTCTGACGATGCAATATACCAACGGTGGTTTTCCTCAATACTATCCGAACTCTGCTATCTATCGAAAGCAAATCACTTATAATGATAATGCAATGATTAATGCTCTGAGTATTCTATACAATACAGCAGAAGGCAAAAATGGTTTTGAAATTATTGATGAAAATTTAAAAATTAAGTCCAAATCGGCTGTTGAAAAAGGTATAGACTGCATTCTGAAAACGCAGTTCGTCCAAAAAGAAAAACCAACCATCTGGGGAGACCAATACAACGAAATCACTTTGAAACCAGAAAAAGCAAGAGCTTTTGAACCTGCTTCACTGGCAAGTGCAGAATCGGTAAGTATTGTTAAATTTTTGATGATGCAACCTCAAAATCCCGAGATTGAGAAAGCCGTAAAGTCTGCAATCCAATGGTTCAAAACCAATAAAATCGAAGGTTACAGCTACAACGTTGTAAAGAAAGATAACAAGGCTGTAAGAACTTTGGCGGCGGATAAGAACTCGGTTATTTGGGCAAGATTCTATGATTTGGAAACCAACAAACCAATTTTTGGCGACCGAGACGGAAGCATTAAATACAACTACAGCGAAGTTTCTGCAGAAAGAAGAAACGGCTATAGTTGGTTTGTGGATAGTCCAAAAAAACTGATTGATAAAGATTATCCAACTTGGTTGGCAAATAATAACTTGACAGAATAGTTGTGTAAGAATTGGCATTTGGAATCATTCTTGAACCGCTTCCATAAAAATCGTTTATTATGGAAGCAAACACAATCAAAACCATCGCAAAATACGGATTAGGAGCAATGTTGATTTCTGCAGGAATCGGACATCTCACCTTCGCAAGAAAAGAATTTCAAGCCCAAGTTCCGGAATGGGTACCATTGGAAAAAGACGACACTGTAGTTTATTCGGGAATTGTGGAAATCGCTATGGGAGTTGCAGTGATCGCGGCACCAAAGAAATATGAATCTATAGTAGGAAAAGTTGCTGCAGGATTATTCACTGCTGTTTTTCCTGGGAATTATACACAATATAAAGAAAGAAGAAACGCCTTCGGACTCAACACAGACAATAAGAGATTTGCAAGATTGTTTATGCAACCAGCCTTGATTGCGTGGGCTTTGAAGTCGACAGATGGTAAATGATTCTACATATAAGATTTTCGACTTCGCTCAGATTTACATCTAGCAAATTGCATTAGAATTGTCGTTCTGATCGGAGTCGAAGCATCTGCAATATATTTAAACCAAAACTCAATTCATAGTTGAGTTTTTTTGATTTCCGCATAGAATAAATCTATGTTAACAAACACCAAGAATCAATCTTTATCTCTAAATTTATACTTCGAAAAATCGAATTTAATTTCACATTAAATAAAAAACTATGAGTTCAGCACAAAACAATTTCAACAACCTATTCAAATCAGAAAACGAAATTCCCGAAGAATATAAAGTTCCCATCATCCATCAGAGAGAATATCTTCTCAATGGAGAATTGGTTCAATGGAATGGCGATGTTACCGAAATCTATTCACCAGTTTGCATCCCAACAGCAAACGGATTGGAAAGAAAACTTCTAGGAAGCATCCCGAATATCGGACCAAAAGAAGCACTGGATGTTTTGGATGCATGCGTAAAAGCTTACGACAACGGACTTGGCGAATGGCCTACAATGTCTGTAGAAGGCAGAATCAAATGTATGCAAAAATTTGTATATCTGATGATTAAAGAACGTGATTTGGTCATCAAATTACTGATGTGGGAAATTGGTAAAACCCTACCCGATTCTACAAAAGAATTTGACAGAACAGCAGATTACATCAACCAAACCATCGATGCATTGAAAGATCTGGACAGAGAATCTTCCCGCTTCCAGCAAGCAGAAGGAACAATTGCCCAAATAAGAAGAGCGCCACTTGGCGTTGTGTTGAGTATGGGACCTTTCAATTATCCATTGAATGAGATCTTTACAACATTGATTCCCGCTTTGATTATGGGAAATACGATTTTGTTTAAATTACCAAAACATGGTGTTCTTGCTCATTATCCTTTATTAAAAGCTTTCCAAGAAGCATTTCCAAAAGGAACAGTGAATACATTATATGGAAAAGGTTCAGAAATCATCACGCCGATTATGGAAAGCGGCAAAGTGAATGTTCTGGCTTTTATTGGTTCCAGTAAAGTCGCTAATGGTTTGAAAAAACTTCATCCAAAAGTAAACAGATTGAGAGCAATTCTAAGTCTCGATGCTAAAAATGCTGCCATCGTTACTAAAAATGCCAATCTGGATGTTGCTGTCAGTGAATGTATTTTAGGTTCATTATCCTTCAATGGACAACGTTGCACAGCGCTTAAATTAATTTTTGTTCAGAAAGATGTGGCGGAAGAATTTACTCGGAAATTAACAACAGCTGTTTCGGCTATGAAAGGAGGATTGCCTTGGGAAAAAGATGTGAAAATCACACCACTTCCGGAAGTCAACAAACCACCTTATTTGGAAGAATGTATCGCTGATGCTATCTCAAAAGGTGCAAAAGTACTGAACGAAAATGGTGGTTACAACGAAGCCTCTTTTGTTTTCCCTGCCGTAGTTTATCCTGTGAATGACCAAATGAAATTGTACCACGAAGAGCAATTTGGGCCAGTGATTCCAGTGGTGCCATTTGATACGATTGAAGAACCTATCGATTATCAAGTGAACGCAGACCACGGGATGCAAGTCAGCATTTTTAGCGAAGATGCTATGGAAGTTTCAAAATTAATTGATCCATTTGTAAATTTGGTAAGCCGTGTGAACATCAACTGTCAAGCGCAAAGAGGCCCAGATGTTTTCCCATTTACCGGAAGAAAAGACAGTGCGGAAGGAACACTTTCTGTTTTTGATGCTTTGAGATCTTTCTCAATCCGATCTTTGGTAGCGGCAAAAGTAACCGATTCTAATAAAGAGCTGTTGAACACCATCGTTAGAGATCACGATTCTAATTTCCTGAGTACGGATTATATTTTCTAAAAATACTAGATAGATTCTAGTTTTTAGACCTTTCAAATTCTGTCCGCAGTTGATATCAATTGCGGACTTTTATTTTTATACATTGAATTGCTCGCAGCCCGACTTATCTCCAATTTCTTATTTATTTTTATTTGAATCGATGAACCACTTCGTTAGGTTTGGGCGGAAATCCTTTTTACGCAACGTAGTGGAGTGAAAAGATTGGGAGCGGAAGGCGGATTAAGCTGCCCAAAATA
The DNA here is from genome assembly GCF_023278365.1 of Epilithonimonas zeae. Lineage (NCBI taxonomy): Bacteria > Pseudomonadati > Bacteroidota > Flavobacteriia > Flavobacteriales > Weeksellaceae > Epilithonimonas > Epilithonimonas zeae. The sequence goes on from NZ_CP075338.1 coordinate 1,545,748, forward strand.
AATTTATAAAATATTCCTAAAATTCTGGAATCAATTTCAGTATTGCTTTTTTTACAGTATTTTTGAAGTCTAAATTTCTGAATTGAAAAAATTAGATAAATATATAATCAAGACTTTTTTCGGACCATTTCTGTTTATCTTCAGTGTACTGTTCTTCATTTTTATTGTGAACATTATCTGGACTCAGATGTCGCAACTAACAGGAAAAGGTCTTACTTACTGGGAAATTTCTAAGTTTCTTTTTTATCTGGGAATCAATGTTGTGAGTATGGTTTTGCCGCTTACGATTTTGCTTTCTTCGATTATGACTTTCGGAGATTTTGGTGAACGTTACGAACTTGCAGCGATGAAAGCAGCCGGAATTTCGCTCGTGCGTGTGATGTTACCGCTATTTGTCACGGTTTCTTTTCTCGCCGGGATTCTGTTTCTGTTTTCAAACAATGTCATACCGGACTTCCAGCGGAAAGCGAAGAATATGATGTTCAATATCATCTCTTCCAAACCTGCCATCAACTTTACACCAGGCGTTTTTATAGATCAGATTTCGGGATACTCAGTAAAATTCGATAAGATTTCGGGTGTGAATGGCGAAAAGCTGGAAGGTGTTTTCCTTCATAAAAATGCGAGTCCTTATGATGATCAGCAGACGATTATTGCTACAACGGGGAAATTTGCACAAGCTGTTGATAAAAATTATTTGAAACTGATTCTTTATAAAGGTTATGTTTTCACAGATAATATCACGAACAAACCATATGAAGAAAGAAAAAAACAGCCAAATCAGTCTATAAAATTTGACAGTTTGGTGAATCATTTCGACATTAGTGAATTGATTAACAACGCGATTGAAAAAGAAAAAATTACAGATGATTACCGTTTCCAGACTTACACAGAAGTTAATGAAACTCTGGTAAAAAACAGAAAAGGAAATGTTGCTACAATGAACTCGATTGCGTCGCCTATTATTTCGCAGACGAATAATTATGTAGAATATATCGATAAAACGAAAACTAAGGACAAAATAAAAGAGCCTTATAAAATAGACACGCTTAAAAAAGATAAGAAACTGGAAGTTCTCTGGAACGCTTATAACAAAATTGATGCTTTGAAAGCCAGCGTAGATTCTAGTCAAAATGCCATCAATGACACAGTGAAACTACACAACAAAATTGTAATGTACCAACAGCGTATCGTTTCTTATTCTTTCACTTGTATCATTTTCTTTTTGATTGGTGCCAGTCTGGGTTCCATCATTAGAAAAGGTGGAATGGGATTACCGGTGGTCATATCCATCATCATTTTCATTATTTTTTATGTCCTGAATCTTACTGTAGAAAACTTATCCTGGAAAGGTGATATGGATCCTTATTTGGCTGCTTGGATTCCGAATATGGTTTTGTTTCCGTTCAGCTTGTGGTTAACATATAAAGCTTTAACAGATTCTCAGTTATTTGATATTGAAAAATACAAAGCGCTGTTCAAGCCAATCATTGATAAATTCGCAAAGCCAAAAGAGCACCAGCGTTACCAATAATTAATCTTAGCGAAAAGAATAATATTAATTTATATTGATAATGCAGATCATATATTTTATTAGTATTATCTTCGTGTCAGAAAAATCTGATGCTATGAGAAAAATAATTGTTGCTGTTTGTGCTGTTGCCATTTTACAATCATGTGTTGTTTCTACAGCTGCAAAAGTGGTAAAAGGTGTTGCAAAAGTTGGCTACAAAACGGTAAAAGGAACTGTAAAAGGTGTAAGCTGGGCCGTAAGCAAAGCGAATGGAAAAATAGATGAAGACCGAATAGACGGAACCTGGAAAGTGATTGGTGTCTACAAAGGTTCTTTTGAAACTTTCACTAATGATCAAAATCCGGACAGTTCTTTTGAAAGCGAATGTACTGAAGGCTTCGACCAGATTATTTTCAATTCTAAAAAATCGAAATTCAAGCCAGTGCATTGCAGCACAGAAAAGGTGGATTGGGAAAAATATGATTTTGAATTCGGAAAAAACCCTTTAACCAAAGAAAAAGAAAACTACATCGAATATAATTCCAGCAATTACATTTCTGTAATCGATATCAACAGCAAAACAATGATTTTGGAAGGCAATCTGATGCCGAAACTGGCTTTCTCCGGAGGAAAATTGTATCTTTTGGAAAAGGTGAAGTAAAAATCTTGTTACAACTAAAAAGCGACTTAAATTAAGTCGCTTTATTTTATTATATCCATAATGGTATGAAGTATAATACTTTTAGACACCTTACAAAACAAAAAAAAGCGTTGATAACCAACGCTTTTACTTGCAGAGAGGAAGGGATTCGAACCCTCGATACAGTTACCCGTATACTAGCTTTCCAGGCTAGCTCCTTCAACCACTCGGACACCTCTCTAATTGAGGTTGCAAATATAATGAAATATCTGATTCCTCCAAGGATTTTTAAAAATCTTCTGTCACTTCTCCTGAAATATTTTCACTGAATAATTCGGAGAACGATTTGTCATATTTTGGATTGTTGAGAATATGCATCACTTTGGTAATCGCTGCTTCGGCTGTCATATCTTTTCCACTAATGGCACCTATTTTTGTAAAAATATTGCTATTGCTATACTTCCCAAAACTAATTCCTCCTGATACACACTGACTTATCACCACGATTTCGATTCCTCGGTTTCTCAATTCCTGAAGAATATTCTGAGTTTTTTCATTGTTAAAAATCGTCCCTGAACCGAAAACTTGTAAAACAATTGCTTCCGGAGTTTTGAATTCCAGCAAAGACTCGAAGTTCATTCCTGGAAAAATCCTGTAAAAAATTACTTTTTCATTGAGGTAAAGATCTAGCTCAAATTCTCCTTTTGGTTTCCAAAGCAAATCTTTTTCGATATTAAGATGAACTCCGGATTGTCCAAGAATCGGATAATTCGGACTTTGATAAGCGTCAAAAAACTCAGCGGAATATTTCAGACTTCGGTTTCCACGCAAAAGTTTATACTCAAAGTAAACAGCAACTTCTTTGATGACAGCTTCATCATTTTCATATAGACTGGCGTAATATAAACTTGTCAACAGATTTTCTTTCGCATCGGTTCGTAAATCTCCAATTGGTAATTGGGAACCTGTCAAAATCACTGGTTTTCCAAGATTCTTTAACATAAAACTGAGTGCAGAAGCCGTGTAAGACATTGTATCTGTACCGTGAAGAATCAGAAAGCCATCAAAAGCATTGTAATTTTTATGAATCCACTCCGCAATCATCCGCCATTCCTGCGGTCCCATATCAGAAGAATCTACAGGATTTTCGAATGGATGAACCGAGACTTCACATTCGAGAAGATTCATTTCCGGAATTCTTTTGAAAATGGTGGAAAAATCGAATGGGACAAGACTTCCTGTGGTATAATCTTTTTCCATCCCAATGGTTCCGCCAGTGTAAATCAATAGGACTTTTCTTTTCATAGACTAATGTTGATTCGAAGGTCAAATGTTGCAATCTACTTCGACTTCGCTCAGTATAAACTTTTTGAACGGAGCTGTTTTTCTTTTTTTGCAAAAGAAAGAAAAAGCGATAGTGGAAAGCGGATTAAGCTGCCATAAAAACCTCAGCAAAAGTAAAATTTTAATCTGAATCGGAAAAATAAAAAAAGCCCGTTAAAAAACGAGCATTTTATTTATATTTTAGTTAAATTATTTAACCAAAAGAATACTTGCAATCTGATTGGCCAACTCAGTCCCGATTCTGTCCTGCGCTTCTTCTGTAGCCGCTCCGGTGTGAGGCGTCAAAGAGATTTTTGGGTGTGTCAGGATTTTTTCAGAAGGTGTTGGCTCGTTCTCGAAAACATCCAAACCTGCGAATGCTAATTTTCCAAAGTCTAATGCTTCAATCAAAGCTTCCTCATCAATTACGCCACCTCTTGCACAGTTTACAATCGCTGCACCAGTTTTCATTTTCTCCAATTCCGCTTTTCCGATGATTGGTCCATTCTGAGCCGGAACGTGAAGCGTTATAAAATCCGAATGCTGAATCAATTGTTCCAACGGCTCCGTTTCTATCTCCACATTGATATATTGCTGGTTGTAGAAATCTACACGTACACTTGCTTTGCCGATTCTTGTGTCAGAAGCAATCACTTTCATTCCCAATCCAAGGGCTATTCTAGCAACTTCCTGTCCGATTCTTCCGATTCCTACAATTCCGATAGTTTTCCCTCTCAGCTCGATTCCAGCCTCATATTTTTTCTTCAATTTCGCGAACTCAGTATTACCTTTCACAGGCATTTGTCTGTTAGAATCTTGTAAAAATCTGCTTCCTGAGAAAAGATGTGCGAAAACCAATTCCGCAACAGATTCCGAAGATGCTGCAGGTGTATTGATTACGTGTTTTCCTTTTTCTCTCGCATACGCAACTTCGATGTTGTCCATTCCAACTCCACCTCTACCGATGATTTCCAGACTTGGACAATTGTCCACCATTTCCTTTGTCACTTTCGTCGCGCTTCTTACAAGCAAAACTTTAACTTGATTTTCGTTGATATAAGTGATTAGATTTTCCTGAGCCACTTTGTCCGTGATTACCTCAAATCCGTTTTCTTTAAGAGCGTCTATTCCAGATTGTGTCAATCCGTCATTAGCAAGTACTTTCATTATAAATTGTATATTTTTTTTGAAGAACAGAATCTGTTCAATAATTAATTAGTTTAGGAGCTTAATCCCGCTTTCCGCTATATCTTTTTCTTTTTTAGCAAAAAAAGAAAAAGGATGCCGCTGCAATCGGGGCTAGGGTTTTTGTCTTCAAATCAAAAATTCCCGAAAGTTTGAGGCTCGGGAATTTTTTGATTTAAAATATTTTTAGTCACGGAAAACCTCTATGGTCACTTGTTTTTCAACCATATCCGTGAATTTTCCTTTGTATCTTGTAGCTCTCACAAGATGGTTATCTATCCAATGGTAGTTCCCACCTCTTGGTTTCCCCAGCAAAACGCTGTGGTATTTGAAACCGTGTTTGTTCAACCAAGTTTCTGTGATTTCTCTCAAATCTTCTGTTCTGGAAGTGAAAAAACAAATCTGATGACCTTCGTCATACCACTTGTTGATGGTTGCCAAAGCATCCGGAAAAGGCTCGCAAGTTACCATTCTTTCAGGTTCTTCATTAGGAACATCGTCTGTAATCGTTCCATCGATATCGATGAGATAATTCTTGATATCGCCTTTCAGCATTGGGCTCAGATGTTCTACATATTCTAATTCCATGAGGTTCAAAATTAAGTTGGCAAAATTACACTTTTATATCCACCACCACAAATCATTAACTAAAGTTTAATAAAATCTTAATTTTAAAGAATATTTTTCAGAATATTATTCGTTTAGATTGATCCAAACTTTAGTTGAATAGGATTTTTTCAACCATATTAATAAAACGGAGACTTCTCTACAAGAGTCTCCGCTTTTATTTATAATTCAGAAAGTTAATTTAAATATTTAATTTAGCTTAGTAGTAACCATTCTTGAGGATCCATCGACTGTTAGAGAATTAGAGGTTGAGTTACTTACCGCCTCAACAGTAATAACATCTCCAGCAGCACCTTGAACTACCATAGACATAGAACATCTGGTGGTTGGGGATGGAATAAGATTATTGACCGGACCACTTCCATACGTAATAACATTACCATTCTGTTTTATTGCACCGAAAAGAACCGAACTGTTTACCGTACCAGCCAAACTGACATTAATCAGAAATATCCCTGATGAAGGCAAAACATATGTAAATACTGTAGTTGGCGTACTATTAATTGTAAATTGTGAAGTTATGGATTGCATAGAAACAATAGTAGCACCACTTCCTCCACTACTAGGCGTAGACCAAGTACCATCACCCCTAAGATATGTGGAAGAACTAGCCGTACCTGATGTTGTAGAAATTTTAGCTACAGTAACACTTGCATCCGCAATTTTAGTGGTTGTAATTTTAGAAGCGCCTACAGTTATTACTCCTGTGGAAGCAATTGTTGCATCTCCAGTCATAGTTACAGGTACACCTGGGGCATAAGGCGCTGTTGAATTGGTTAAAATCAACTGTCCGCCTGTTGTACCATTTGAAATACCTGCACCTGTACTACCGGTTGCCCCAGCAACACCTTGAATCCCCTGTGGTCCTTGAGGGCCTGTTGCCCCGGTTACTCCTACCGGCCCTTGGGGTCCGGTTGCCCCCGTCAACCCAGCAACACCAGTTGCACCGGTAACACCCTGAACACCTTGAATCCCCTGAGGCCCTTGAGGCCCTACCGCACCAGTTGTTCCTACCGACCCTTGCGCTCCTGTTGAACCCGTTACACCTTGAACTCCTTGAGGTCCTTGCGGCCCCTGTGGTCCTATTGCTCCCGTTATTCCATTAGTTCCAGCTGCACCTGTTGGACCAGTCACTCCTTGAATTCCCTGAGGTCCTTGTGCTCCAGTATTTCCTTGAATTCCTTGCGGTCCTGTTGCGCCAGTCGCTCCATTAGTCCCAGCTGCTCCTGTTGAACCAGTCACTCCTTGAAGACCTTGTGGTCCTGTTGCACCAATTGCGCCATTAGTCCCAGCTGCTCCTGTTGGACCTGTCACTCCTTGAATTCCCTGAAGTCCTTGTACTCCAGTATTTCCTGGAAGACCTTGTGGTCCTGTTGCGCCTGTTACTCCCTGAACTCCTTGTGGACCTTGCGCTCCTGTCGCTCCAGCTGGACCAGGAATAGAACTTCCTGAGTTTTTTGCATACAATGCGTAAGGAACACTTAATAACTGTGATGTTCCTGTTATTGTATAATTTGTTGAACCTGTTGGATCTGTTTCGATTTTAATAAAGTAAGTATCAGCACCCCAATCAATTGTAGAATAAGAACCACTAACTAATGTCCCTGCTCCAATTCTTACATTGACCAAACCATTTACATTAGTAGATTGAGCCTGTGTTTCAGAATATACCACAGCTCCAGTTGCAGAACCTTTTAATATGGAAAATTTCATTCCCACATTTTGATTCTTTACAAGTTCATTGCTTGAGTTTCTTATGATTGCCTGATAACTCATAGCATCCTGGGCTTGCGAAAATGCAAATGTAGAAACCAAAGAAGCTGCTAAGAAAGAGAGCTTTTTCATAGTTGATTATTTTTTGTTTATTATAGTTTATTTATCCGTTTTTAAGACTTTGAATACCTTCACCACTTTACCATCTTTCAGGATTTTAAGATAATAAACTGCTGCCGGATAAGAAGTCATTTTAATGGATGTCTGTGACTCGTTAATAGCTTTGCCTGTTAATGATTTTCCACTACCATCATAAAGCTCATAGCGGTATTTTTTATAATCATTGAATCCGACTTTCAGGTTAAGAATATCCGGCGTTGGATTGGGATAGATTTTCAGACTTAGATTAATTTCTGTAATATCAACACCTAATGTTTCCGTAATTTCATAAGCCTGTTGAACACCGGCAGCAACACTCCCACTTGGGGAGATTGCTGTATCATAAAAAACTTCTCCAATAGAAAAAGCGACATTTCCATTAGATCCCGAGGAATTATCTCCACTTGTATTAATAGAGGACTGAGCGTAAGATTGTATCGAGAATCCTACAACAAATACTATTTTTATTATTGATTTCATTAGTATAATTTATAATTTGTGATAATTATATTCATTAGATATTCAATTGTGAGTTTAGTATGCAAACCACTTGCTTCCATTATAAACCAATACCACTCCTATTGCATTTGCAGTTCTCGTACTAGTGGCAGTAAGACCACTATCCTTACCAAATTCATATATTTTTGTTAACTGATAATCATTACCGCTCTGACGAAATGATTTGCCGTTTGGATCTATACTAGCCTGCTTATTTTCTGAAAAGACATAAATTGTCAAGCCCGTACTTGGATTTGCTGGAAGTGTAACGGTATAAGCTCCCGAAATGTAAACCATCTGATTCACATTATTCAATGTCATATTACCATTGGCATTAACTGCAATTAAGCCAGTTCCACCACCGCTTGGGGTAGACCAAGTTCCATCACCTCTAAGATATGTGGAAGAGTCCTTAGTTCCTGTTGCAGATATTTTTGAGACCGTTACTTTAGAATCTCCAATGGCTGTTACACCCGAAGCTGATATAGTCACGTCTCCACTCATAGTCACGGGTACTGTTGGGGAATAAGGCGCTACTGAACTAGTCAAAATCAACTGAGCACCTGTTGTACCATTAGAAAAACCAGCACCAGTACTTCCTGTAGCGCCGGTTGGACCTGTATTTCCAGTTACACCTTGGATTCCTTGAACTCCTTGTGGTCCAACTGCCCCAGTTGCCCCAGTTACGCCTTGTGGTCCTTGCGCACCTGTTGGACCGGTTAATCCTTGAATTCCCTGAATGCCTTGTGGACCTTGAGCTCCTGTAGCACCTTGAATACCTTGCGCTCCTGTTGGACCCGTTGCTCCAGTTGAGCCAGTTACGCCTTGGATTCCTTGGATACCTTGTGGACCTTGCACTCCTGTCGCACCTATTACTCCAGTTGCACCTATTGGGCCAGTTACACCTTGAATACCCTGAGGTCCCTGTGCTCCAGTAATACCTTGAATACCTTGTGCTCCAGTTGAACCCGTTGCTCCTGTAACTCCACTAGCTCCAGTAGCACCTATTGGGCCAGTTACACCTTGAATACCCTGAGGTCCTTGTGCTCCAGTAACACCTTGAATACCTTGTGCTCCAGTTGAACCCGTTGCTCCATTAGCTCCAGTTGCACCTATTGGACCAGTTACACCTTGAATACCCTGAGGTCCTTGCGCACCTGTAACACCTTGTGCTCCAGTTGAGCCCGTTGATCCAGTAGCTCCAGTAGCACCTATTGGGCCAGTTATACCTTGAATGCCCTGAGGTCCTTGCGCACCTGTAATACCTTGAATACCTTGAGCTCCTGTTGAACCCGTTGCTCCTGTAACCCCATTAGCTCCCGTAGCACCTGTTGAACCAGTTACACCTTGGATACCTTGTACACCTTGTGGTCCTGTTGCGCCTGTTACTCCATTAGTTCCAGCTGCACCTGTTGGACCGGTTATACCTTGAATACCCTGAGGTCCTTGTGGACCTGTTGCTCCAGTTGGACCGGGAATAGAACTTCCTGAAGTTTTTGCATACAATGCATAAGGAACACTTAACAACTGTGATGTTCCTGTTATTGTATAATTTGTTGAACCTGTCGGATCTGTTTCGACTTTAATAAAGTAAGTATCAGCACCCCAATCAATTGTAGAATAAGAACCACTAAGTAAGGTTCCGGCACCAATTTTCACATTGACCAAACCATTGATGTTTGTTGGCTGCATTTGCGTTTCCGAATAAACAACGGATCCTGTAGGAGAACCTTTCAATATAGAAAATTTCATCCCTACATTCTGACTTTTAATCAGTTCGTTATTAGAATTTCTGATGATTGCTTGATAACTCATGGCATCTTGTACTTGCGAGAATGCAAAAGTTGAAACAAGAGAAGCTGCTAAAAAAGAAAGCTTTTTCATAGTTGATTAATTTTATTTTATTAATATTTAATTTATCCTGTATAATGCTTCGATTATTTTCAAAGCTTATTATCTTCTATTCTGGATAGAAACCAACCATATCAAGCCATAAACACAAAGTAATTATCAATTTTACTGAAATTATTTTTTATGTTTAATAGATTACCACACTTTCGACAAATGTATAAAAAATATAATCACAATAAATATTAATTTTTTACAAAAACACAAATAAATAAGTTATAAATATCGAAAAGTATTTTAGATATACAATTTCATAAAAAAAGCAACAATTAGTTGTTGCTTCTATTTTTCATAATAATTCTTGAAATCATTTTCACCATATACTTTCAATCAAAAAAAATTTCAGATATTATTCTAATCTATAAAGTAGCTTATCGAAATTAATTCTTCATCATCGTCTTCAAATACGCTCTGTTTTGGTTCACAGAAGGACAATCTGGTCTGGAGACAGAAGCTTTCTCATTATATTCATTAGCTTTTTGATAATCTCCTAAAAATGAAAGACATACACAAGCTTCCAAATTAGGAATATAACCAGAATAATCTGAAAACACGAAACCGATGTCATTATAAATCTCAACCTTAGTTGCTAAATCAAACCATCTGAATGCCTGATTATAATTTTGCTTTTCTTTATAATAATACCCTAACTCGCAACAGATTTCTGGTCTTGGCGTGTCATATTCGAAAGTTTTGAATAAAACTGGTATTATCTTTTCCTCAATTCCTAACTTTTTATATTCGATTGCCAACAGATGACAACAAGCTATTACATCTTCTATCCAACCTAAGCCTGTTGCTAAAAATTTCTCATAATAGATAATCGCATTTTCGATATCATTATGATCTTTCAGTTCTCGAGCGTAATAATATAATTGTCTTGGAGAAAACGCTTTTCCACTCTTCTCTAGAGTTCTATAAATATCAATATTTCTGGTAGATGCAACTTCTTGTCTGGTTTTCTTATGCCAAATTTCAATATCTGTATATTTCAAGTTGCCAATCAAAGGGATACATTCGTGAACTGGGTCAATCCATTGATAGTTTTTACTTCTTTTAAATAATCTTTCACGTGTCGAATGAAAAGTAGGATTATTGTTTTGATCAAATGATAAAACATATTTCATCGTGACAATCTCAAGATCATCACTCAGAGTTTTCTTCAAATCATTGATTTCTTGAACGGATTTTTCAGGCACAACATCGTCGGCGTCCAGCCACATTTGATAATCCATCGTTGCTTTGGAAAACGCAAAATTACGGGCTGCGGCGAAGTCATTAATCCATTCAAAATCGTAAACTTTGTCTGTGAATCGCTTGGCTATTTCTTTGGTTTTATCAGTAGAGCCAGTATCAACGATGATGATTTCATCCGCAAAATCTTTGGCACTTTCCAGACATCTGCCTAAAACATCTACTTCATTTTTGACAATAAGACACAAACTGATTTTCATAGAGTAAAAGTTTTTTCAGGTCTAAATATACAGGTTTTAATAACTTGATGACCAAAATATCTGAAGAGGAAATTTAATATTTTAATTTTTGAAGCGTATCTTTTACAGTTTGTTTTGTTTTTATTTCCAATACAATTATTTCAGATGTCTCCGAGACTTTTCTAACTTCGAAATTATAATTCAATCCTGTTTTTATATTAGGTTCAAAAAATATTTTTGATTTTTTGGAGGCAATCATCTCTTTATAAAAATCATTTTTCTTATAAATTTTATAATAATTGGAATCTGTCTGCAACTCATATCGACTGTTCTCAATAGTTTTTGTATAAGACAATGGCGATGAAATTAAAAAATACAGAAATAATAAAACAACCGTAAATCCAAAAAACATTACCAAAAAGAATCTTTTCCATTTCCTCAGTATTCCTAAAAACAATAAAGTAATTATAATGATTACCAACCAAATCCATTGATAATTGATGGTTATTAGAACATCCTCAAACTTTCTCAAAAACAAATCTATAAAACTGAAAACAATCATTAGCAAAGCAATTACAAAGAGCGTATTGCTTACCTTAATCAATGTTTTATTGTTTAACAATTCCATAATTTAACTAGTCGATGTTACAAATATTGTTTATTGATTTTAGCTTCTGGTTTTTCACAAAAAAGATAAAGACAAAAAAGGAAAAGCCACTCTAAAGGCTTCATCAAAACATAAGTAAGATCAGACGCTTTTTGATTATTGATTTTTGTTGAAAGATTATAACCATATTTATCATAATTAGACCTTAAAAACTGATGACTTTTCGGTGACCAATCTGCAATTAATTCTTCAAAAGCATTGGCAATCTGCAATTGTCTGTTAACAATAATTGGCTGACCGTGACGTTTGCCGATATGGGTTGGTTTTACAAGTTTCGGATTTCCCTTCGCTGAAACCGTACATAGATAATGACCTTTATGATCCAATATAGGCGGATGAGTTTTCTGCGAAAATGCCCAGGTTGTGGTATCGGTAAATACTTTGACCATAGAATTGTAATCTTGACCAAAAAGAATCAGAATTAATGTAATCAAGAAAAAAACTGGCAGTAAAAAGAAAATAGCCCATACGTGAACTTCATATTTTTGAGATAGAAAAAGATTACATCGATTAAGGAATGGATTTTTGAAACTTCGGTTTTCAGTTTCATCTTTTTCCTCAGAAATAATTTTATTCAAAAGTAAAATGCCAATAATATTACTAATTAGCGTTGCTGGAACAAAGAAAAAACTGCCGTCATTACCATTATAAATACTAAGACTTTCCGTATTGTGACTGCTAAATTGAAATAGCAATGCAAAATTGATGATTATCCCAATATAGATAAATATCAGACTAAACACCAAAAGCAAAGGTGGACTTTTTCGACCTTTGATCCAAAGCACATAAGCTGAAATATGATATAGAAAAAAGTACAAAAGCAAGGAGAGAATGTGTTTTCCGCCCAAAGGAGAATAGCATTGGTCCACCGGATCTATGGCAGTATGATAATCTTGATTATGGAACATAAAACCAAATGCAAAAAACAGCAAAGAAAGGATGTAAATAAAAAATAAAACAATCTCGCCCCAGCTTTTCTTTTTGTTGACCATAGCTTCGATCGCAAAAAAGTTAAAGACCAAAAACAAGATCCAAAAAACACAAAAACCTATTTCTGACATCAGATTCTTTCTTTAATTATAAAATATAAATAACAAATGTTTGTAAAGTAAATGTAAAAAGAAAAATTTCTTAATCAATATAAAACATTTAAAAACCTAGTCTAAGTCATAGAAAACCAGAGACAATGATTATATTTGAAACAAAAACAAATCAGATGAAAAAGCAATTGTTCTTATTGTTCGCAAGCATTTTTTTGATTTCCTGTTCACAAAACATTATCAGAAATCCGATGAATGGTGAAAAATCAGATTTCGGTATCACATCGCCGTCCAAAGCATTATTTTTTGTGGAAAATGAAAAAATCGATGATGATGAAGAAAAAATAAAAACTCACACCAAAACGGCCAACGAAATCTACAGTATGTTTGGAGAAATCACTGATAAAATGATGGTTGGAAGAACAAATGCCAAAACTTTTAAATTCACAAGAGGAAAGAAAACGTGGCTTGTGGATGTCAATAAAATGCCCAAAAGAACTGCGATGATTCTTTTCGACGGTTTGCAGAAACCCTTTATAGAATACGATTCCGAGAAATATTTGCCATTAACCAAGCAATATTTTGCTGAAGATTTGAAAGAAAAAAACATTTTAAAACAAACCATAAAAGCTGATACTAAAACAACAAAAACTATTGTAGACTCTTTGTGGACAATCAGTTTTGTACCTGATAAACAATACGCATCTGCAATTACATACAACCTGAAACGTTATTATTCTCCGGCAATTTTTGGTTTTAATTCTAACAATTGCGACGGGACTATTTTCACAGAAACTTTCACAGACCTTAAACAAACAAAACTGAGTTACGCATCATCCGTCACGTATGCCAACGGAAAAATCACAAGTGATGAATATGTTAGAAATGGTGAGGTTTCCGGTCAAAAACGACATTTCAGTTCTTTAGGATTATTGGATTCTATGGTTTATTATTCCAACAAGGAAGCTGATGGTAAAATTGAGTTCAAATATCTTCCGGACCGTATTATCAGTCGATACAACAAAAGTCTGTCCCGCGATGAATATCTTTTGAATGACAAATTTCAAATCTCAAAAAAGATAAGCTTTGATGCAAGAAACCAAACAGAATCTGAGCAAAATTTCTTTTACGACAACTTTGGAAGAATGGTTAAAGAAGAATACTATTCTTCCGGAAAAAAGCTAAGCACTAATATTTTCGAATACGAAGGAAAGGAACAAAAGCGTTTTTCAAAAATGAAAGTAATTCCTTCCGACGAAAGCTACATTTCTGAAAATACAAGCTCGATTATTGATGGCAGAGAAACCTTCATCAATACAATGAACGGAAAAATTCAATCAAAAACCATCAGCTATATGAATAATCAATGTGAAGGAAAAGTCTTGATGTATGATGGTTACAATGCCATTACCGGCGTTACAATACAGCGGAAAATAAAGAAGTGATTTGAAAGTAAGAAAAATTATATAATCAGCTAAAAAATTAAAATGATTGTTTTTTTTCGATAACGAATCTATTTTATTCTAAATGATTTTGCAATAATCATCTTTTACCAATAAGATGTTTTTATATATTTGATTATTAATAAAGACTATGGAAAAGAAACTCAAACTTTGGGACGCTGTGATGATCGTGATGGGCTCGATGATAGGAAGCGGAATTTTTATCGTGAGCGCAGACATCATGCGGAATCTTGGTTCTGGCTATTGGCTAATTGTTGTTTGGCTAATTACAACATTAATGACCATCGCAGCAGCCATAAGCTACGGTGAATTATCAGCAATGTTCCCAAAAGCTGGCGGACAATATACTTACATCACAGAGATTTTTGGAAAACTGATGGGGTTTCTCTATGGCTGGGGAATGTTCACTGTCATCCAAACCGGAACAATTGCGGCGGTTGCTGTTGCGTTTGGAAAGTTCACAGCTTATTTGATTCCAAGTCTCAATGACGCAGCACCGATTTTCCAAAACGGTGATTTTAAAATCACGTGGATTCAGATTCTGGCGATTGTCGTCATTCTGTTCCTCACGTTTGTGAATACTAAAGGTGTTCAAAGTGGAAAAATTCTCCAAAACGTTTTTACTTCATCCAAAATCATCGCACTTCTTGGTTTGATTGTTCTTGGTTTCGTCCTGATTTCTCAATCCAATTGGAGTTCTAATATGAGCTTTGGCTGGGAAGCTTTCCAAAATCTGAAACAAACCGAATGGAAAAGTATTTCCGGAGCAACTATTCTTGGCGGAATTGCCGCAGCAATGGTTGGTTCTGTTTTCAGTTCTGTGGCTTGGGAAAATGTGACTTTCATTTCCGGAGAAATCGAAAATCCGAAAAAGAACGTGGTGAAAGCAATGATTTTGGGAACTTCTGCCGTGATGATTCTTTATCTTTTAGTGAATTTTGTTTATCTCAACGCACTCGACAGAGATTCCATTGCTTTTGCAGCGAATGACCGTGTTGCCGTTGCTGCTGCCGAAAAAATGTTCGGAAATGCTGGAACAATAATCATTGCAGTTCTTGTGATGATTTCGACTTTTGGTTGTGTGAACGGAATTGTTTTAGCAGGAGCAAGAGTTTTTCAGACAATGGCAAAAGACGGATTGTTTCTAAAATCTGCAGTTGAAAATAATAAAAACGGCGTTCCTGCGAAATCACTTTGGATGCAAGGGATTTGGGCGAGTTTGCTTTGTCTGAGCGGACAATACGGTGATTTGCTAGATATGATTTCGTTTGTGATTGTTTTGTTTTATATGATAACCGTTTTTGGCGTAATCTATCTTAGAATTAAAAAACCTGAGATGGAAAGAGGTTACAAAACATTTCTTTATCCTTTCACGCCGATTCTTTATCTTTTGATTGGAACCGGATTTTGTATTCTGTTGTTCATTTATAAACCTCAATATACTTGGCCTGGATTGGGATTGATTTTGCTTGGACTGCCGGTTTATTTTTTTATTAATAAGAAAAGTATGAATACTAATGAAGATTAAATTTTTATTGATATTAATTTTCTTATCTGTAAAAATCCTCGCTTGTTCTTGCGCCGAAGATGCTATAGCTCAGAATTATTTAGATTCGGATATTGTTGGAATTATTACGATTGATTCTACATACGGAGATACAATATGGGAAAATAGAACATTTGGTTTCAGAACTTATAAAGCAAAAATTCATTTTGATAAAATATTTAAAGGTCAAAAATTTAAGGAATTAAATGTTATTGGAAATTCTAAAAATATAAACTCCGGTGCTTGTGAAACGCTTGTTGAACCAGGAAAAAAATATTTAATTTTATTAAATAAAAATAGCAATGGAGAATATACAGTTTCTCTTTGTAGTAGCATGTTTCAAATTAATACCAATGATTTAAAAACAATAGATAACTACAGTAAACAATTCAGCTATTTAGAAAAAAATAATTTGATTTTTAAAGATTTTAAATTCATAAACTATTACGACAGTTCTGTAAAACTTGATGAACTAAACAATGTTCTAACAAACGAATTCAAATCTACTTTTGGACAAAAATTAAAAAACAAATTTGGAGTTTATAAAATTAAATTAGACTCTGAAAATAATATTATTGAAATAAACTCTATTAAAAAAACAGGTCTTAATGAGAGAAAAATTTTAACTTTAATAAAGAAGAATATTAAAGCCAAGTATCTTTTTAACAAGAGTCCTAATTCAGAATATCTATTATTTTTAGATTTTAATTCTTAAATAATGTCGATGAATTTAAATTCCATTTTCTCAGATTTAATCTCAAAATATTCCGATAATGAAATATTAAAAACCGATTATTGGAAAGAAATAGAACAATCTTATTCTCAAAAAAGCAGACAATATCACAATCTCATTCATCTTGAAAATATGATTCTCGAATTGGAAGAGGTAAAAGATAAAATTGCAGATTATGGTTCTATACTTTTCTCCATTTTCTATCACGACATTATTTACAAAGCAACATCAAAAGACAACGAAGAAAAAAGTGCAGAATTAGCAAAAACCAGACTCGAAAAACTGAATATTCCGAATGATAAAATAATTAGAATTCACAATCAAATTTTTGCCACAAAATCTCACAAAAGAAGTGAAGATTCTGACACCAATTTTCTGCTTGATGCAGACTTAGCAATTCTAGGTCAAGATTGGAAAATCTATGAAAATTACACTCAGCAAATCAGAAAAGAATATTCAATCTACCTGGACTTTATGTATAAGCCAGGACGCAAAAAAGTATTGACTCATTTTCTTGAGTTCGAAGAAATTTTCAAAACAGATTATTTCAAAGCAAAATATGAAGAAAAAGCAAGAGAAAATATTCAAAGAGAATTAGCCCAAAAATAATTTTTTAAATTGTTACCAAAATTTGGTAACTTTGATTTGCTTAATAGAATTAAAATGGGACGAAATACATCTGTTTCTTTAGGAAATCATTTTGAAGATTTTGTAGACGACAAAATTTCACAAGGAAGATTCAAGAATGCAAGTGAAGTGATTCGTGCCGGATTGAGACTTTTGGAAGAGGAGGAAAATAAATTACAATTTCTTAAAAACGCTGTTCAAGAAGGCATCAAAAGTGGGATTGCAAAAGATTTTGAACCAGAAAATCATCTTGCATCTTTAAAAGCCAAAATGAAAAATGGCTAAATATTTCTTCGCAAACAAAGCTATTGAAGACCTTTCAAATATTTATGAATATACTTTTCAATCTTGGTCAGAAAACCAAGCTGATAAATATTATGAAGAACTAATCAGATTCTGTCAAATGCTTTCAGAAAATCCGACTATTGGTAAAAATTATAGCGAAATTGCTTCTGACATTTTCGGATTTCTTGCCAATTGGCATATTATCTTTTACAGAATTTTGAATGTCAATGAAATAGAAATTACAAGAATTATTGGCGCTAATATGGATTTAAAATCAAGAATAAAAGATTAAGATTCCAACAAAAACTCCTTATAATTCCCCAAAAACTTAACCTCTGCACCAATCGCTCTTAACTCATCAATCGAATTGACATAAAGAACATTGTTCCAATCGCCAACAACGGTTACAAAAAAGAAATAATTCCCCAATTTAGTTTTCAAAGTTCGGGATTCGATTTTGCTAAGGTTCATATTTCGCCACGCAAAAACCGATAAAACCTGATGCAACCCTCCGGCGTGATCTTGTGGTAAAGTAATCAGAAGCGCTGTTTTTTTTCCGATACTTTGCATTTTATTTTCATATGAATTCTCGGTTTTAGAAATTACAATAAACCGGGTGTGATTTTCCTCCACATCGTGAATATTTTCGTGGATGACTTTTAAGCCGTACAGATTTGCCGCAAATTTGTTGGCGACTGCTGCAATTTTCCTGTCAGGATTTTCGGAAACACGTTTTGCTGCTGCTGCAGTTGATGCAAAATCTTGTTTAGGAACGTCGGGATATTTGTCATTCAGGAAATGAAAACTCTGCGCAAGCGCCTGCGGATGAGAATAGATTTTTTCAATTGCAGTATCATTTTCTTGACTTGGATGAATCATCAGATGATGCGCAATTGGCATTACTGCTTCTGCTTCAATCTTGATTTCCGGCGTCTGATAAAGATAATCCAAAGTCATAGAAACCGTTCCTTCTATCGAGTTTTCCAACGGCACAACCGCTTTATCCACTTCATTATTCTGAACTGCCAGAAAACAGTCTAAAATATTAGCTTTCGGAATCAATTCTTCGTTTGGGAATAATTGAGTTGCGGTCAACTGCGTAAAAGAGGCTTCAGGTCCTAGGAATGCTATTTTCATACTGCGAAATTAAAGAATTTTTGAACCACAAAAGACACAAAAGAAAAGTTAGTTGCTCTTTAAGCTAAAAATAACCATAAAATCCTTCGACTCCGCTCAGGATGACAATTCTAAATACTAAACTATAATTATTAACAGTGTCAGGCTGAACTGAGTCGAAGCCTTTAAACAACTTAAACTTTTGTGACTTTTGTGGTTAACCTAATCAAGCGTTTTCTTAGAGAAATCAAAATTAAAGTTGGCGCTTACGATAAAACCATTGTTGTATTGGAATACATTTTTACCTTCCACTTCCCTTCCCAATTGAACAATTTGATTCAGATAACCGCCTTCTACTCTTACCAAATCATTAAATTTATAGCCTAACAAAACTCCGATTCTGTTTTGGTCAAAAATATTCTCGCCAACATTTTTCCCGAAGCCAATCATCACCTCATCATAAACCGCAACATAAGGCGTTTTATCCGCAATTGAATTTCCTTTTAAAGGCATTTGCAAACGAATCATATACCGCGCTCGGTTCATAAATGGATATTGGTCTTCCGAAGTGAGATTGGCATTAGAATATCGCCCAACCCAGCGCTGTTCCAACATAAAACGATGCGACAAATCGATTTTCCCAATCTTGTCGATCACAGTTGCCATTTCGTAAATCCTGTGTTCCGTAAAATCTTTCCCCATTCCGTTAATCGGGATTTCACCGTAAGGAAAAGTCTCTGCCCAAGCGTAACCAAAGCGCAATTGCAAGTTCGGATTTGCCTGATAATTGATTCCCAAACGCAAAAGACTCTGCTGCCAAGTCGTGATATAATCATTTCTTCGCCACTGATATTCAGTGTGGATGGAGAATTTTGAATCTAATTTAAATGTTCCATTGTAAGCGTACCAGCCAATATTATTATGATTGCTGATTCGGTTTTGTCCAGAAAAAAAATTTGAAATTAAAACCAGAAATAATGCGCTAAAGAATAATTTTGCTTTAGTGAAAACCATATTGAAATATTATCGATTTCAGCAAAAATAGGGATTCAGAAAGGCAAAAGCAAATGACTTTAATTAGTTTCTATGCTGATCGCCGGAACCTTATAATTATTGAAATTCCTGTCAGGCTGCAGAATTCTGGCCCGTTTCAAAAGGTCTTCCGCAATCAGAATCGAATCGTTGTGAACTTCGATATCATTCAGAAAAAATCTGGATTCTGAAGTAAGATTCAATCTTTTCTTGGCTTCGGAAACAGTTACTTTTTCGAGATTCAGAGGCTTTTTCATGATGATATTAATCAAACCATTTTTCACAAGGTCGTCGTATTGTTCGATTTGCGAAGATGGCGATTTGTAAACCTGAACACTTTCGATGTCTTCCGGATTGAAACTATGAAGCAACACATTAGAAACAATTACATTATCAACAATATAAATTGGGCTCACTTCAGATTTCTGAGCAAATGAAAGTTGGAAACAAAAGAAAACTGTGAAAGCAAGAATCAGTTTTTTCATAAAAATTCGATTTAATTTTAAAATTAAAGAATCAGCAAAATTAAAATTATTTCTCGCAGATTTTTTAGATTTAGCAAATCATCAAAAAATCTGCCCAATTTGCGAAATCTGGGTGAAATTTTATTTTAACAAAGTCTAATTAGCGTCGCCCTTTTCGATGCCTTCTTCAATTTTTTCAAAAACCTCTTCCTGTTCATCGTTAGAAATCTCGAATTGGTCTTCTTTATCTTCATTCCTTACAACCAACGAAATCCAAATCGGAAAATGATCAGAATCTACAGATTTCATTACTTTCATATCGACCAATCGAAAATGCGGGCTTACGAAAAAATGGTCAAGAGGCCAACGCAAAAACCAATATTTGACGTGAAATGTATTGAACATTCCCCGTCCACGCCGAGGGTCAAGCATTCCACTGGATTTTAGAAATAACTTAGTCGTTCTGGACCAGGCGACATCATTCAAATCTCCAAAAACAATGGAAGGTTTACCGTAATTTCTCGCTTTTTCTCCAACCAAAAGAATCTCCGCATCACGTTCCGTACTTTCAGGATTTTCCTGTGGAACCGGCGGTGTCGGATGAATTCCAAATAATCTGACTGTCTGATTATTATATTCCAAATCCGCTACAATTGACGGAATATCATCATCAATCAAATAATTGACTTCGTAATTTTTAACCGGAAAATGACTGTAAAATAAGAGTCCGTAAGTGTTAGCTAAAGGAACTTCAATTTTGTATTCGTAATGTTTTGTAACCGTTTTTAAGGCATTTTGCCATTCTTCATCGGTTTCCAGAAAAAACAAGACCGATGGATTTTGTTCTTTAACCAAATCAATTAATTTCTGATAATTTCTGTTATGCTGGTAAACGTTACAAACGAGAATATCGAGAACTTTCTCACTAGGATTTGGTTGCGTTTTATCAATCATCGTCTTCCCAAAATCTGTGTAAGGAAGGATGATGTAAAACAAATAGCCGGCACAAATAATCTCAACAGCTAGAATAATCTGCTCATAAATATTTGGATTTTCGAAGGCGAAAAACCAAGCGAAAATGAGAATTAAAAGAATAACAAATTTCTGAAAACGTGGATAATCAAAAACGCGAAAAGCCCAGTAAGTGTTTCTGATAGCCGGAATCAGCACCGACAGAATCGCTAAAACGGAAATAATCCAATACAAACAGTGTGTGATATTTTCCATTTAGGCTAATTCTTAATATTTTTTCCAAGAATAATTAAACTTCTTTTTTCCCCGTCGAGTTCAGCAATATTTTTAAGATTCGCCCACAATTCAAAACCAAATTTTTCGAATAAAGTCAAACTTGGAAGATTATGAGCAAAGATAAATGCGAGAAGATTTTCGATTCCGAGATTTGGCGCTTTTTCGATACAAGATTCCAGAATCTGCTTTCCGTAGCCTTTTCCACGAGATTGCTCAGAAAGATATATACTGATTTCAGCTGTTTTCTGATAAGCCGGTCTTCCGTAAAAATCCTGAAAACTAACCCAGCCAATGGTATTTTTTTGAGAGTCCTCGACCATCCAAAGCGGACGAAATTCTGAATTATGCTGATGAAACCAAGCGAGTTTGCTCTCGATAGAAACAGGCTCCAAATCAGCAGTGACCAGGCGTGATGCAACCGTAGAATTATAAATTTCCACAATCTTAGAAAGATCCTCTAACGTTGCATCACGAAAAGTCATACTTTTATTATAGTTGATGAATAATGATTGATAAATGATTTTATCATATTCTCAATCAATAATCATTTATCATTAATCATTTATTGAGTTAAATGCTTGTTCCAAATCGGCAATCAGATCCTCTGCATCTTCGATTCCAACGCTTAATCTCACCAAATCATCAGTGATTCCAAGAACCGCTCTTTTGTCTTCGGGGATTGAAGCGTGCGTCATCATTGCAGGAAGATTTGCTAATGATTCTACTCCACCCAAAGATTCTGCCAAAGTGAAAACTTTGATATTTTCTAAGAATTTAATCGCATCTTCTTTCTTCCCAGATTTGAATGTGAAAGAAACCATTCCACCAAATTCTGTCATTTGTCTTGTCGCCAGATCGTATTGCGGATGAGACGATAATCCCGGATAGAAAATTTTTTCTACCAAAGAATGATTCTCAAGATATTTAGCGATTTCGAAACCATTATCAGAATGTCTTTGCATTCTAAGCGCCAAAGTTTTGATCCCTCTCAAGACCAAATAAGAATCGTGAGGTCCTAAAATTCCGCCACTCGCAAACTGGATGAAATGTAATTTTTCTCCTAATTCCGCATCTTTCGCAATCAAAGCTCCGGCGATAACATCAGAATGTCCGCCCAAATATTTGGTTGCGGAATGCATCACAATATCTGCACCCAAATCCAATGGTTTCTGAATATAAGGTGTTGCAAATGTATTATCAACAGCTACCAAAATATCTTTACCTTTCACAGCATCAGAAACCATTTTAATATCTACCAATTTCATCAAAGGATTGGTTGGCGTTTCTAGCCAGATTAATTTAGTTTTATCAGTAATTACATTTTCCAATTCCTCAACATTATCAAAACCGATAAAAGTGAATTTCAGCTGATACTTCTCAAATAATCTTGTGAACATTCTGTAAGAACCGCCGTAAAGGTCGTCTACAGCAATCACTTCATCGCCAGGACTCAGTAATTTCAGGACACAATCTATAGCAGCCAAACCAGAACCAAAAGCCAGACCTCTCGCTCCGTTTTCGATGCTCGCTAAAGAATCTTCCAGAGCTTGTCTTGTTGGGTTTGCTCCTCTGGAATATTCGTAGCCGGAAAGCAATTGTCCCGGACTTTTTTGTGCAAATGTTGATGTTAAAAAAACAGGAACATTGACCGCTCCAGTTGCTGGTTCGTGGTGTTGTCCACCGTGTATAACTTTTGTATTGAATTTCATATTGTTGATTTTTAAGTTGGAAGATGGAAGTCTGAAGACGGATGAAAAGCTTCCAGCATCAAACTTCCAACTTCCAGCAATTATTACATTTTTATCGCCGACTTTACCGCAAATTCCTCAGCCATTTCTCCTATCCATTGTGCTACATCTTCTTCACTGGTTGCTCTTTCGTAAGTATGTCCGATGGAAACTAAGATTTGGTGGAAAAATCTTTTCATTTCGTCAACAGGCATATCTTTTGTCCAAAGGTCAATTCTCAAAGCCTCCATTGCTTTGCTGTCCCAAACGGAAATCATCGCTGCTTTGGTTTCTTGTCTTTTGATTCCTCCGTCTTCGGCTTTCCAAAACATTTTTTCCGGAACGTGATTATCGTCTAGCTCAACGTCTATAACTATTTTTGATTTTTTCATTGATTTTATTCTTATAAAAATTTTAATATTTAGAAATTAAGAGATTCTAAAAATGAAACTCATAATTAATAATTCATAACTAATAATTACTTTGGTCTATAATCAGAGCCATTGAAGATTTCTGTTGCATTCTTTTTCAAAAATACTTGTAGTTTTTCTTCAGGATGCGCTTTCAGATAATGTTTACAGATTTGCCAGCCTGTCCAGATCGCAATTTGTGGCGAGCTTTCTCTATCTACTTCTGTATAAAATTTTGAAAATGGTCCAGGTGTGATGAATCTTTCGGAAAGATTTGGGTCTGCACTGAACAACAAATCGCTTTCTACAAAATAATTCCAGATATTAGCTTCATTAGCAACCGCCCAATCGTATTGTTCTTTGGTATAATTGATTTTCAAATAATCCGGAACATTAGGTAAAAATGCGTCTTGGAGAATCTGAATCTTTCCCTGATAAACCATTTGATCCAAAAATTTCTGTTGATCCAAAGGCACAGGAACCAATCTTGCTGCAAAAAATGCCGAAATTTTAGGAACCAAATTTTCCGGATTCATCGATTTTTGAAAATATAATTCCAAACCTTTGTAGTTCTTGTTTCCATTTCCTAGAAAACCTGTGATATCAACAAAAAGCATATTCTGATCTTCTCTCAGGAATATCGGATCCGTTACATTTTGAGGATCAATAACCGATGAATAAAGGTAAATATGAGGTGGAATAAAATTCGGAAAATAGTTTTTGATACGTGAAAAAAGATCAATTAAATCTTTATTTAATTTAGTTTTATCAATCTTGGAAATCGCTTCTTTATAAATGCGAACTTCCATTGTATCTTTTCTTCTTTCACCATATTCAGAATCCGGAACTGAGCCTTGAAACCAGGGATATTTTGCTTTGAAGTCGTCCAAACTCACCGATGAATTGTAAAACTCACCGGATAGATCTGTGACCTCGACTTTTTTGACCGGATTTTTGATTTCGACATTCCATTGGTTTTTATTTTCTTTTTTACAGGAAATCAATCCAAAAACTAAAACTGCAGAAATCGTGATATATCGGAAAAACTTCATTATTTTTACATTAAGATTTTCGAAAAGCAAAAATACAATTTTAATAGATGAAGCTCCCAATATTTACAGAAAGATTAACGCTAAGAAAGATAACAATAGATGACGTCGATAATATTTTTCAACTGGACAGCAATCATGAAGTGATGAAATATGTTGGAGTTTCACCAATTACGAAGAAGGAAGAATCCGCAAAAATGATTAATAACATTCTGAATCAATACGAAAAAAACGGAACAGGGAGATTAGCAGTTATTGAAAAAGAAAGCAATCAGTTTATCGGCTGGAGCGGAATTAAACTTTTGACAGAAGAAGTGAACGGTTTTAAAAATGTATATGAATTAGGCTATCGTTTTCTTCCCGAATTCTGGAGTAAAGGTTACGCAACCGAATCAGCAAAAGCTTCAATAGATCTTGGCTTCAATCAACTGAATGCTGATAAAATTTATGCTTACGCTGATGTTGGAAATGAATCTTCCAATCGTATTCTCACAAAATTAGGTTTTGAAAACAAAGGAACTTTTCTTGATAAAGGTGATATTTGTAATTGGTATGAATTAGAAAAAAATAATAGAAAATAAAGACAATGCAGACACAAAAAGTAATAGATCATATCGTCAATTGGTTAAAGGATTATGCAACCAAAGCTAACTCAAAAGGTCTTGTAGTAGGCGTTTCCGGAGGAATTGATTCCGCTGTAGTTTCAGTTTTAGCAGCTAAAACGGGACTGCAAACTTTGGTTTTGGAAATGCCAATTCGTCAAAAGGCTGATCAGGTAGACAGAGCTCAGGATCACATAGATTTTCTGAAAGCTAATTATCCTAATGTAGAAGGTTTCCGGGTTGATTTGACGCCTACTTTTGAAAGTTTTGAAAAAACAACAGAAGGTTACAAAGACGATTCGCCGAATAAAAATCTGGCAGAAGCCAACACAAGATCTAGACTGAGAATGGTAACACTTTATTATTATGGTCAAATCAACGGATTATTGGTAACCGGAACGGGAAATAAAGTGGAAGATTTCGGAGTCGGATTTTTTACAAAATATGGCGACGGTGGCGTTGACATCTCTCCTATTGCTGATCTTTATAAAACTCAGGTTTACGAAATTGCAAAAGAATTAGGAATTCTTGAAAGCATTCAGGTAGCAAAACCTACAGATGGACTTTGGGAAGTTGAAAGAACAGATGAAGATCAAATTGGCGCCACTTATCCGGAATTGGAATGGGCAATGGAACAGCAGATCGCAGGAAAAAATGCAGAAGATTTTAGCGGAAGAGAGAAAGAAGTGATGGAAATCTATCTGAGATTCAACAGAGCGACTCAACATAAGATGAATCCAATTCCTGTTTGTGAGATTCCGCAAGAATTAAAATAGAATTTAATTTTTTGACAACTACAAAAACAATAGTTTATGCAAGAAGAAATCAGCAAACATTCCAGAAAAATTTATAAAACTGTAAAAAATCCAAAACATACAGTCAACGAAAAAATTAAAGAAATCATTGTCGAAATCTTTATTATTGTTTTTGCAGTATCACTTTCTATTTGGCTTCACGGCTGGAGCGAGCACAGACACGAGCAAAAAGAATCTAACAAATTTCTAAAAGAACTGAAAACTGATCTGGAAGCGGATGCAAAACTGATTGAAGAAAATAAAAAAACATTGTCAAGTCTTGATAGTGATTATAAATTTATTCTCTCTTTAAAAAACCAAAAAATACCTATAACAGATAGTTTGGTAGGTTCTCATTCAAATTTTTATCTTTTGGGCTCTGCTTTCAATGTTGGAAGGTATGAAGGTTTCAAATCGAGTGGTAAAATTGGAACAATAGAAAACGATTCTTTAAAGAACCAAATTTTAGCATATTATCAACAAACTTTACCTAATCTGACATTCAGAGTTAATTTTATAAATTCTGAACAACTGAAAATAAAAGATGCTGATCCTGGTAGTCTTAATTTATCCGATTTTTATAAAAGTCAAAGGATGCAGTCTAATTATTCTAATTTGAGTTATAATAGCAAAGGCTTGATCGATGAATATCAAAATGCATTAAATCAGATTAATCAAATCCTAAAGGAAATTGATTCTGAAAAATAAATTAAAAGTATTAGGTACAAACAACAAATCTAAAATATATGAAAATAAGAAATCTACTTGCTATCTCAATCGGTTTGGCTTTTTCATCTCTGGTTTACGCTCAGGAAACTAAAACCGAAGAAACTACGGCTGCAGTTCCAACGGAAGTTATCGACCGCCTGAACATTCCGGGTCCGTTGACATTTAATGGCAATGAATATTTCCTGGCTTGGAGCAAGCAAAACTCAGCGACATGGGCGCAGCAGCAATATATTTTAAGAGATGATGATTTCAAAAATTATAAGGAACTCATTAACATTTCATACTTCGATAAAGAAATTGATATCGAAACGGCTGTAAAACAAAAAGTGGAATATGTTGAGAAAAGAAAGGAAAGAACTCAGGATAAGTATTCTTTTGTGAGCGTAACAGAAAGTCCGGATGGCAAGGAAATCATTGTAGATTACCTCGTAACGGTTGTTCCGCAAGAAGGCGAATCTTACGCAGAATATAATATTGATCGATTCAAAAATTTTGATACCAATGGTAAAAAGTCGTTCGTGATTTTTTCTTATTCAAAAAGAATTGCCGGCGATTTGAAATACTCAAGCAAAGCTCTATCCAAAGAAAGAAGCCGACTGATGGAAGCGATCATTACGACTGCAGTTCCGATGGTAACTTACAAACCGACTGCGGTAGAACCGAAGAAATAAATTTTATTAGAAGTTAGAGTTAAGATGTCAGAAGCTAAAAATGATGATGAGTTTTACATCAAACGATGTATCGAATTAGCCGAAAAAGCTTTAGGAAAAACCTATCCCAATCCTTTAGTTGGTTCGGTAATCGTATATAATGACCGAATTATAGGCGAAGGCTTTCACAAGAAAGCAGGCGAACCACACGCAGAAATCAATGCAATTAATTCCATTAAAGACGAAGACCAACATCTGATCCCGGAATCCACCATTTACGTTTCACTGGAACCTTGTGCTCATTTTGGAAAAACGCCACCTTGCGCTCTTAAAATCAAAGAATTAGGCTTCAAAAAAGTGGTCATTGGCGCAATGGACAGTCACGACAAAGTGAATGGAAAAGGAAAAAAAATCATTACTGAAGCTGGAATCAAAGTGGTTTCCAGCATTTTGGAAAATGAATGCAGACAACTGAATAAGCGATTTTTCACTTATCACGAGAGAAAACGACCATTCATTATTTTGAAGTGGGCACAATCTGCGGATGGATTTATGGACAAAGATTTCAAACCCTACCAAATCAGCAATGCCTTGTCAAAACAATTGGTTCATCAGATGAGAAGTGAGGAACACGCCATTTTGGTTGGCAAAAACACTGCGTTTCACGACAATCCGAGCTTGACGGTAAGAGAAATCGAAGGAAGAAATCCTATTAGAATTCTGATTGATTTCAATCTCGATGTTTTTGAAAATTCTAATATTTATAATGGCGAAGCGGAAACAATTATTTTTAATTCGGTTAAAGATTTAGAAGATAGAAATCTAAAATTCATTAAAATAGAAAGGCAAAACTCTATTAATCAGATTTTAGAAAAATTATATGAACTACAAATTCAGTCTGTGATTATCGAAGGTGGAAGATTTACATTGCAGGAATTCATCAATCTAAATCTTTGGGATGAGGCTTTGATTTTCAAAAATCCAAATCTTAATCTGAAAAACGGAACCAAAGCTCCGGAATTCAATTTCAATCCTCAAAAAATAGAAAACCTGAGAGACACAGAAGTTTTATTTTTCGTTAATCAAAGTCTTGATTAATATCAGAATTACAGCTCAGAAAAAATCCGTAAATTCGCAGCTTGAATCACTCTATGAAAAATCTGAGCGCATCTACAAAAGGTTTGATTTTTTCTTTATTGGCAATGGGTTTTGCTTTTGCTGTTTACTTTTTGTTTTTGGCAAAACCGAATTATTATTTGGTGGACAATCCTACGCCGGAAACTTATTATTTCAAAGTCAATAACGGCGAAGAAAAGGTATTGTCTGCCGGACAATATCTGAAAGTTGACCTTAATAAAGGGAAAAATAAGATTCAGGTTTTTGATCAGAACAAACAATTGCTTTACGATTCAGCCTTCGCGGTTAACAAAATAAGAGGTCTTCTTAATATCACACACAAAGATTATTATATCAACAATCAATATTATGGTTACGGCTTGAACAAAGATTCTTTGATGGCTACAAAACCAGGCTTGGAGATTGATAAGAAACTTTATCTTGGCGATGTTAAGAAAATAAACAAGCTATACTCCGAAGATTTCTACTACAACTTGGACGAAGATTATGACCGCGTTATCAAAAACGTCGCAAAAATCGAAAGCAGATCAAAGATTTTCAGAAAGCAGGATTTTATCAATTATTACAACAACTATTACAAATTTTAAGTGATTTTGAAATTAAGCAATCATTTACAAATTATCATTTATAAAAAATGGAACACAACAACGTAACACCATATAACTCCGAAAACAGCAAGAAAAGTCAAGTAGAAGATATGTTTGACAATATTGCACCAAAATATGATCTTTTGAATCACGTTTTATCCATGAAAATAGATGTGCTTTGGAGAAACAAGTTGGTGGATATGCTGAAAAAAGATCAGCCACAATTGGTTTTGGATGTAGCGACTGGAACCGGAGATTTGGCGATTACCGTTCAAAAGGGTACTAATGCTAATGTTGTCGGTTTGGATCTTTCTCAGCAAATGCTGAACGTTGGAATCGAAAAAATCAAGAAACAAAATCTTGACAGCAAAATCACGATGCAGAAAGGCGATGCAGAACAACTTCCTTTTGAAGACAATAAATTTGATGGCGTTACCGTTGCATTTGGAGTAAGAAATTTTGAAAATCTGGAAAAAGGATTATCAGAATTGAGAAGAGTGGTGAAAGAAAACAAAAGTATTTATATCTTAGAATTCTCAAAAGTTGAAGGATTTTTAGGACCTTTTTATATGTTTTATTTCAAGAACATTTTGCCTGCGATCGGGCGTTTGGTTTCCAAAGACAACAGAGCTTACACCTATCTTCCGGATTCTGTAAACGCTTTTCCTTTTGGAGAAAAAATGAAAACCATTCTTCTGAATACAGGTTTCAAAAAAGTAGAATACAAAAAATTAAGTTTAGGAATAGCCACCATTTATAAAGCTACAAAATAGGATGAAGCAAAGATTAATCAAAATATTATCAATATCTGCCATAATACTGGGCAGTAACCTTCAGGCACAGACTTACAACAATCTTTTCAGAACAAAAGACAGACAAGAAAACAGAGAAGGAATGGATTTGGAAAAATTCAGTTATGGATTTTATCTGGCTGGTAATAATTTTGATTATAAAATGGTTCTCAACCGAAAATATGGGATGGATGGCAACAAAAATCTGGTTGAATCCAAATCAACCTACAGTTTCGGCGCCGGATTGATTGGAAAAATGAGGCTTAATTATTATCTGGATCTTCGTATAGAACCAGGTTTACATTTCGTACAAAGAGATTTGACCTTCAATACATACGATCACATCAATGATATTACCAATGGTGGAACCACATACAACCCACCGTTTACTCCTTTGGCAGATTTTACAGAAACTGACCAGAAAAAAATTGTAAAATCCACTTATGTAGATGTTCCGATTTTGCTGGAAATCCACGGTGACCGCTGGTACAACTCACGTCCTTACGCCGCAGTTGGTGTCAATTATCTGATGAACCTTCAGTCCAACGAAACCTCCGAAGGCGACAACAGTGTGAATACTTTTCGTACAACTACTCACAATTTTGGTTGGTCAGCAGAGTTAGGAATCCAGTTTTATTTTAGTAGATTCAAACTGACACCAGCAATCAGAGGAACATTCTTTACGAACAACGAGTTAGTTCAGGACAAAGCAACCACACCGCCTTATTGGACACCTGCCATTTCCACAATGCAAACCAGAGCATTTATGTTCGTTCTGAAATTCGAATAAAATCTACAAAGCTTTCTCTTCAGGAAGCTTTTTTTGTGGGCGTGCCCTTTTGTCCCGACTACCTCGGGACAAGCAGGTCGGTCTACAGGCAGTCGCTTCCCGATAAACCTTGCAAGGTTTATCGGGAGAGCTCCAACAATGCCTTCCGCCCTCACGCAGCGGTGCCAATTAGAAAATGAGGTTATCAAAAAAGAGAAACTATAGAAACCATTTATTTTCCAGTACATTTTTACATTCGACTTTAAATCCTTATAAATCAAACACAAACCCATTCATTTTCACAAAACAGGAATAAGGTGTTAATTCATCATTAATTTTTCTTATTTTTGTAAAAGTTAGAATTTAATTCTGGTAATGCTAAGCGAATTAGAAAACAACTTTTCTGTTTTAGAGAAAAAGATTCAGAACCTTTACAAAAAGTTCAGGACTCTTTCAGAAAAACACGCAGAAACGTATGAGGAGCTACAAAAAGTGAAAGAAGAATATGCCGAGGAAAAACGCAGAAACCAGATATTAGCAGAAGAAAATAAAGAATTAAAACTCTATTCAGCAATATCCGGAAACGCAGAACACAACCGACTGATGAAAAATCACATCAACAGATTGGTAAAAGAAATAGATATGTGCGTTTCTGAATTACAAAACAGCGGTTTATAACAATGGATTTCAGAAGAATAACGATCAATATAGCCGGAAGAAACTATCCGTTGAACGTGCCTGCTGCAGAAGAAGAAACCTTGCGTAAAGTAGGGAAACAGATAGAAAGTATGATCAAGGATTTCGAGGCAAGCTTCGATGTGAGAGATAAACAGGATGCTCTTGCGATGTGCGCTTTGAAACTGGGAACCAATGCAGAAGTATATTCTTTAAACAACGAGAAAAATATTAAAAATACAAACGAGCGTGTTGCCAAAATCAATACACTCTTAGAGCAATTGGAAAAATAATTTTTTCTATTACAAGCTGCCTACAATAGTTCTAACACAAAGAAGTAAACTCAACAATTAAAAATTACCGGACGAAAGTTCATTCGATGGCGTGCTGCCTTGCGCAGATTACAGAGAGTGAAAATCAGTTCAAATCGTGTTTTTATGGAGTTTACTCTATAACTGAACTGTTGTAGGTTTTTTTTTATGTGAAAAGTTAGCGGTGATAAGTAAGAAGGTTTGATTGTATATAAGCTATAATAAACATTTTACTTCTCACATCCTACTTCTTACAAATTAGAGAGACAATTAAACTCAATATATATATTAAATTTTATGGACACAATTACCATTATTATCGGTGTCGTTGCCCTTATCATCGGAGCAGTTGCAGGACTTTTCTTCGGAAAAAGTTCTCTCAATTCAAAAGCTCAATACATTGTAGAAGATGCTAAGAAAACAGCCGAAAACATTATAGAAAAAGCCAATGTACAGGCAGAAGCGGTAAAAAAAGAAAAACATCTGCAAGCCAAAGAAAAATTCCTGGAACTGAAGTCGGAACACGATGCCAACATCAACAACAGAGAGAAAAAAATGCAGGAGGCTGAAAAGCGTACCAAAGACAAAGAAAACAAACTGAATGACGAGCTTAGCAAAGCTGGAAAATTAGAAAAAGAGCTGGAAAGACAAGTTGCAGATTACAACAAAAAACTGGAAATTGTTCAGAAAAAACAACATGATTTGGATGTGGCAACAGCGCAGAAAGTAGAAATGCTGGAAAAAATCTCCAACTATTCTGCTGAAGAAGCTAAGAACGAACTGGTAGAATCTTTGAGAGCAGAAGCTAAAACAAAAGCTCAAGCCCACGTTCAAAGCATTATGGAAGAGGCCCAACTGAATGCAAAAAATGAAGCAAGAAAAATCGTTATCCAAACTATTCAAAGAATTGGAACAGAGCAAGCGGTTGAGAATTCGGTTTCTGTGTTTAATATCGAATCTGATGAAATAAAAGGTAGAATCATTGGTAGAGAAGGTAGAAACATCCGTGCTTTGGAAGCGGCAACAGGTGTTGAAATTATTGTAGATGATACTCCGGAAGCCATTCTTCTTTCGTGCTTTGATCCTGTAAGAAGAGAGATTGCGAGATTATCACTTCATAGATTGGTGACGGATGGTAGAATCCACCCGGCAAGAATCGAAGAAGTTGTTGAAAAAACAAGAAAACATATCGAAGAAGAAATCATCGAAGTTGGTAAGAGAACCATCATTGATCTTGGAATCCACGGTTTGCACCCAGAATTGGTGAAAATCGTTGGTAGAATGAAGTTCCGTTCTTCTTATGGTCAGAACTTACTACAACACTCCCGTGAAGTAGCTAACATCGCTGCAACTATGGCAGCCGAATTAGGATTAAATGTAAAATTAGCAAAAAGAGCTGGTCTATTACACGATATCGGGAAAGTTCCTGAGCAGGAATCAGAATTACCTCACGCACTTTTAGGAATGCAATGGGCAGAGAAATATGGGGAAAATGCAGAAGTAATCAATGCTATTGGAGCTCACCACGACGAGATTGAAATGACTTCTCTCCTATCTCCAATCATCCAGGTGGCTGATGCTATATCCGGTGCAAGACCAGGTGCAAGAAGACAAGTTTTGGAATCTTATATCCAAAGGTTAAAAGACTTAGAAGCCGCAGCATTAAGTTTCGAAGGCGTTTCCAGCGCTTACGCCATCCAGGCTGGTAGAGAACTGAGAGTAATGGTAGAAAGCGGAAAAGTAAATGACGAAAACGCTTATCAATTATCTTACGACATCTCCGAAAAGATCCAGAATGAGTTGACTTATCCTGGACAAGTAAGAGTTACTGTAATCAGAGAAACAAGAGCTGTGAATATCGCTAGATAATCCTCTATTTGAAATAATAAAAGGCTTCCAGATTTGGAAGCCTTTTTTGTTTTATGAGTAATGTTAGAATCCTTATTGCTTCTTTATTTCCCAAGTACCGGAATATGAATTTTGTTTCCAAATCCCAGAACTTGAAACAAAATTATTGATAGTTCCAATTAGATAAAATCCAGAGTTTGAAGTTACATTACTTAGAGTTCCATCTTTTAAAATCTGTCCTTGAAAAGTTTCTGAAGAATTAATATCCTTTCTGACAACCTCCAAAGCTCCGGTTTTATAAACAGTAATCGTTAAATTACCAGACAAATAACCTGCGTAAGTTCCATACCAAATTCCCTGAAACGGAGATGAATTACTATCATCTATAGTTTCTTCAGTCATTCTATCACAAGAAAAAAGCGTAAAAATTGATAACAGAAAAATGCAATATTTCATAAACTCATAACAACATTTATTCTACCCCTACAGAATCATCTCCTCTCCCATCTGCTACAGCGTGGATGTTCTGATTCTCATCGACGAGAATTATTTCTGTTTTTCCAATCTGCTTGATTTTCTCAAATTTATAATTTTTTTTCTCAAGCGTGGTGATTGTAGTTTCTGGGAAATTGTATTCTACTTTTACGACTTCCGGCAACCACTGGTGGTGAAATTTAGGTGTATTGATAGAGAAATTGGCATTCTGCTTAAAATCAATCACGCCAACAATTGCCTGAAAAACCGATGTAGGAATCGTAGTTCCACCAGGCGTTCCTACAACCATTTTCACTTTTCCATCCTTGAGAACTATCGTAGGTGTCATAGATGACAGCATTCTTTTTCCTGGTTCTATTTTGTTCGCTTCTCCTCCAACTGCTCCAAACATATTGGGAACACCAGGTTTTATAGAGAAGTCGTCCATTTCGTTATTCAGGAAAAATCCTGCTCCTGAAACAACCGTTTTACTGCCGTAATAACCGTTGAGTGTGGTAGTAATAGAAACAGCATTTCCAAACTTGTCCAAAATAGAGATATGCGTGGTCTGCGTACTTTCTTTTGGCTGATTGATAATGGTTCCTACATCTTTACTTGGCGTTGCCTGATTGGGATTGTAGGATTTCCATCTGTTTTTGAGATACTCATCTGAGATCAGCATTTGGGTTTTGTCTGCTGTAAAATCCGGATCGCCCATATATTCTGCTCTGTCGGCATAAGCTCTTCTCTCCGCTTCCACCATAATCTGAACAGCTTCAGCCGAATTTTGCTGGTATTTGGAAAGGTCTTCATAAGAAGCCATTTTCAACATCTGAGCCAGCAAAGTTCCACCGCTGGAAGGCATTGGCATCGATATGATTTCGTTTCCTTTATAATCAAACGACAGCGCTTTTCTTTCTTTTGTTTTATAACTTTTAAGGTCTTTTGCCTGAATAATTCCGTTTCCGAGTTTCATTTCAGCCAAAATCAATTCAGCTGTTTTTCCTTCATAGAATTCTTTTTCTCCAAACTTTTGGATTCGTTTCAATGTTTCCGCCAACTCTGGCTGAATCAGCAAATCTCCTGCTTTCCAACCTTTATCATTAATGAAAACGATTTTGTTTTTGTTGTGCTTTTTAAAATCATCCTGATGACGGTTGAGAAGATCTGCTTCCTGCTCGGTAATCGTAAAACCTTTTTGTGCCAAATCTATAGCAGGTTCTATCAGTTTTGAAAATGGAAGCTTGGCATATTTCAAAGTTTCAAACATCCCAGAGATGCTTCCGGGCACACCAACCGCCAATCTGCCATATTGAGACAAATCTGTATTAGCATTTCCTTTTTTATCCCAGTACATATCAAAACTAGCTTTAGACGGTGCTGTTTCACGGTAATCTAAAGCTAACTTTTTTCCATCAGAAGTTACTGCCACCATAAACCCGCCTCCACCAATATTACCAGCCTGAGGATAAACAACTGCCAAAGCCAATTGTGTGGCAATAGCAGCATCAAAGGCATTGCCTCCTTCTTTCATAATCTTTGATCCAGCCTCACTTGCGAGTGGATGCGCCGAGACAACAACGCCCTTGTTTTTAACTTTAACTTCTTTGATGAGATTGAAGTCTGTATATTGTGCAGAAACCGTTACAGATAAAAGGAAACTTGCATATAGTATTTTTTTCATATTGATATTTAATTTGATGTTATTGTCCGCCCCGTCAATTCGCTAAGGCGAATCGCCACCCTCAATAGGATGGGAATTTTGAAATGTAAATTTACTCTATAATTATCTGAAGTTGATCTAATAATCCGGCGAGATTGTCTTTTGCGAATTTGGTTTTTTTGAGTTGATTTTTATTGGGATCAATAGAATAATTGATGGCATTCTTGAGATTTGCATTATCTAAAATTGTTTGGTCAAAAATAGCATTATTCAAATTAGAGCTATCAAAAAATGCATTGGAAAGATTGGTTTCTGTAAAATCCACTTCTTTCATACTACAATTTCTAAAAATCGTTTTCCGGATATCTAGCTTATAAAAGGAGGAATGATCCAGAACACAATCTTCAAACCTAAAAGATATATTGAAAGAATGTGCATCTTCAAAGCTGAGTCCCATCATTTTGCAGTTCTTAAAAACGACATCTCTAAAAGCAGTCTGTCGAATCTTCGCATTACTCAAGTCACAATCTGCAAAATTGCAATTAGAAAATTTGAAATCTGAAAAATCATAGTTTGAAAAATCGATTCCTGTGAAATCACATTCTTCGTAATCGCCTTGCTCAATCTGCTCTGGTTTGTAGTCTTTGGAAGAAAAACTTTTCCCCGCTTCATATATCATTTTAACTCATTTTAAAAACAGATAAATTTACAGAATGTAAAGCTGAAGCAGAAATTCTCAGCAGGAAAATTCTTAAAAATTTAATAGAAAATTTCGAATAAAAAAACCTCAATTAAAAATTGAGGTTTGCTTATATTATCTATGTCCTCTCGGACCGCCTTTGTGATGTTTATTCGGTTTTGGATGATTTCCCATTTTAAAGTGCTTATTTTTTCCAGGCTTGAAATTGCCTTGATGACCAACTTTGGCGTACTTGTATTTTGGCGATTTGTAATGCTTTTTAAAACTTTTTTTATAATAATTATTACCATTGTAATGCTTTACAAGCACTGGAGGAGCGTGATTGACTCTATACCTGGCATACTGATTATAATGAACTTTATGTCTTTTGTAAGGATAGCGATCAACTAATACAACTTTATGAGTTCTGTATAAATCGATGTGGCGGTATCTTACAGGTAAAACCGGCGAGAAAACCCATCTGCTTCCAGACGAATAATAATATCCACGTTTTGGAACATTATAGTAAAGATCATATTCTGGCAGATAATAAGATTCTACATAATCGTAGCCTGAAGGTCCCCATTTTGGCTGGCTGTTGATATTAATATTGACATTTACCTGCGCCTGAAAAAGTCCGGATGTTAAGCCTGTTGCTGCTAACATCAGAATTAAAATTAATCTTTTCATATTTACTTTTTTAACAAATATCAAAGGGAGCAAAGATAATACCATAGATATAAATGATTATTAATCAATATATCAACGGTTTCATAACAATATATATTTTATGAATCATTTTGAAATCGGTTCAAAAACAAATAAATTTACAGAACAGTTTCAGACGTTCTGAAATTTGAAAATGGAAAAATTGAAAAAAGTATTAATTGTTACCTATTACTGGCCACCTGCTGGCGGACCTGGCGTACAGCGTTGGCTGAAGTTCGCCAAGTATCTTCCCGAATTTGGTTTTGAGCCAGTTATTTACACGCCTGAAAACCCGAGCTATCCTTTGGTAGATGAGACTTTAATAGAAGAAGTTCCGGAGAATCTGAAGATTGTGAAAACCAATATTTGGGAACCTTATCAGATTGCAGAAAAATTCAGTAAGAGTAATAAGAAATTTAAAGGCGGACAGTTTGATGTTGGGAAAAATCAGTCTTTTTTGTCTAAGCTTTCAATTTTTATAAGAGGAAATTTTTTCATTCCAGATGCGAGAAAATTTTGGGTGAAACCTTCCATCGAATTCTTAAGACAATATCTGGTAGAAAATCATATTGAAACGATCGTTACAACTGGTCCACCACACAGTTTGCATCTGATTGGATTGGGTTTGAAAAAAGAATTACCAAAACTAAAATGGATCGCCGATTTCCGTGATCCTTGGACAGAAATCTCTTATTATAAACATTTGAAGTTAACTTCAGCATCTGACAAAAAACACAGACATCTTGAAAAATCTGTTTTTGAAAATGCTGATTTGACGCTGGCGACAAGTTATACCGATGCTGAGAATTTCAGAAAAAATGGAGCGAAAGCTTTTTGTATTACGAATGGATTTGACAAGTTTGAGAGTTTGGGAGATGGTGAGTCTGAGAGTTGGACTGTTGGAGAATTGGAGAATGAGAAAGATAAAGTTTCTGAAGCTCCGAACCACTCAAACACTCAGACACTCGAACCTAAGTTCACGTTGAGTTATGTTGGTGTTTTGGAACAATTGAGAAATCCGGAAAATCTTTGGAAGGCTCTGACTGAATTATCTGAAAAACATCAAGATTTTGCTAAGGATTTTGAATTGAAATTTGTTGGAAGAGTTGATGATAAAATTCTGAATGATATTGAGAGTTCGGTTTTGAGAGATAACATCAGAAATCTTGGTTATTTGGCGCACAATGATTCTGTGAATGAAATGCAGAACTCGGATTTACTTTTGATTACCAATTTCCCGAACGAAAGTTCTAAAGGAATTATTCCTGGAAAGTTGTTTGAATATCTGGCGACCGGAAAGAAGATTATTTCGTTTGGACCAAAAGATGCGGATGTGGAAACGATTCTCAACAAGACCAATGCTGGAAAGCACTTTGATTATTCTGATAATATGGAAATCCAGGATTTTATTTATTCGCTTTATGAGGATTGGAAAGCCGGAAAATGTATTCAGAATTCTGCTAATATCAATGAGTTCAGCAGAAAAGAACTGACGAGACAGTTGGCTGAACTGTTGACAAAATTGGATTAATTGCTGACTGGTTCTACTCTGCGCAGCGCGTGAGCGATGGTAACGGCTATCCTTTTTTTGATTGGGCTAATGCAATGGCAAAAAAAAGATAATAGTGGACAGCGCGGTCCCAGCTCTTGCCAATGTGTTGGAAAGGACACGCCCTAAATTTTTTCCTTAAAACTGAGAGATGGCATACATTTTTCTTGTAACTTTAAGAATCAAATATTAATCAAAAAATTATATCATGGGAAATAAGACAAATGGTCTTTTGGCATTGTTAGGATTGGGAGCTTTGGCTTGGTGGAAATACAAAAAAGCTTCTCCGGAAGATCAGCAAAAGGTGAAAGATACGATCAACACTGCAAAAGACAACCTGACGAAATTCGGGAATGATTTGAAAGACAAAGCTGGACAAACTGTAGATCAGCTGAAAAGTAAAGCGGATGAGCTGAAAAATGATGCTCAGCAAGCCGCAGAATAAAAATAAAAGCCGTTTCTATTGAGACGGCTTTTTTTATTTAGTGATAAGATATTGCTTCTTCGTTTTGGTTTTTGGAAGGTAAATTCATCAGAACAATTGCAAAAAGTATCAGAGCTATTCCCAACCATTGGATT
The DNA here is from genome assembly GCF_023278365.1 of Epilithonimonas zeae. Classification (NCBI taxonomy): domain Bacteria; kingdom Pseudomonadati; phylum Bacteroidota; class Flavobacteriia; order Flavobacteriales; family Weeksellaceae; genus Epilithonimonas; species Epilithonimonas zeae. Next base: position 1,584,699 of record NZ_CP075338.1, read on the forward strand.
AAAATGACTTCTTCATTCAGTAACATAAATGCCATTGTCACAGAAACAGGAAGTTCTAATGATGAAATGATACTTCCTAATCCTAAACCTGCATTGGGGAAGCCAAGATTGAACAAAATCGGCGGAATGATGGTTCCGAATAACGCTAATACAAATCCGTAAGTCCAGAATATTGAATAATCAAATGGTCTGATGTGTTGTGTATTCTCGGTAAAATTAAGGTAGAAAGACTTAAGTCCATCAAAATACATTGGCCCTATCTGGGCAAAGAATAGAAATAACAGGACAATAATAGAGCCGCCGCAAAGCATTGTAAAACTTTTTCTAAGAACCGGCAAATGCGTAGCTAAAGTATTGGACGTAAACATCGTCATTGTAAAAGATGCTGCAGCCAGTAATCCCCAGAAGATACCGTGCCAATCGATTTTGACATTCAGATTAATCAAATTGGTTGCTAAAACTGTTCCTAACAAAACTATGATTGTAGCAATGATTTTTCTGGCATTCGGAAACTTTTTGGTAATGAAACTTTCCACTACTACACTGAACCATACCGACTGCATCAACAATACAATCGCAATCGAAACATTGATGTATTGAACAGCAATATAGTAGAACAAACTTGTACAACCAAGTGATGTTCCTGCCAACATCAACATTCTGATTTCTTTTCGGCTGGGTGCAGATAATGGTTTTTTAGAGGTTTTGGTTTGAATGATATTCAGAATCAGCAATCCGATAATTCCAAGTATAAATTGTGCCGTTGTTACTTCTGAAGTTGTAAAACCATCGTTATACGACATTTTCACAAATGTAGCCAGCATTCCGTAAATACTAGCACCAATACCGACAAATAGAACACCTTTTAAAATATTTTTCTTTTCCATAGTTTTTTAGAGAGCCGGCGAATTTACGATTTAATATTTATTCTCCCTAAGAACTTAAATAAATATGTTTCATAAATAAAATCCATCTTTTAAAGAAAAAAGCGCTTCGGGATTCGAAACGCTTTCTTTTGTTTTAGTCTTTTATCAACTTAGTTTGTTTCTTGCTTCCGTCCTTGCTCTCAATTGTGAGAATATAGACTCCTTTTTTAAGTTCAGAAAGTCTGATTTCTTTTGATGCTATTGCGACAGTTTTGATATTTCTACCAGAAATATCAGCAATTGATACAGATTTCACTGCATCTGCATTGTCCAAATAGATTACATCTTTGAAAGGATTTGGATATACTGCTGTTTCTTTTTTAGCAATATCAGAAGTTGCCAAGAATGGCGACTGCGTTAATTTGAAATCATCTAAAATAACATTATAATCCCCCGATGTCCATTGTCCGGAAACTCTGAATTTAAAATCTGCTCCAGATGGAACCGAACTTTGAGGAATAGATCCAGACCAAGTAGTACAAGCAATTACTGAATTGAGAGTAATAGTTCCTAAAGCGGTATAATTTTGACCGCCATCAATAGAATATTCTGCTTTCAAGGTTCCATTAACAGATCCTCCAGAATAGATGTGAGTTTTGTAAGCGAAGGAAATATCAATTTTACCACCGTTGGATAATGTAGAAGAATAGGTTGTTGATCCTGCAATTCCGCCGCTCCAAAAGTTTCTTGTCAAACCATAGCTTCCAGTACAAGGCGTAAGAACTTTGCTTGGGAAAAAGCTAACATTTGTAAAACCAGCTGGCGTAGATCCTGCTTCAAAACCTTCATTCAAATTGATTTGAGCTGATGAAAAAGCGGCTGTAATGAAGCCTAAAGATAATAGAATTTTTTTCATAGGTTAATTTTATATATACTAAATTGTTTTTTTGGCTAAAAAAGCCACCTAAAAAAGGTGGCTTCATTATTTTAAAATGATTTAAGGCGATTATTTACCTTCTTCCATTTTTCTTTTCAATTCTGCTAATGCATCGATATCTCCAAGAGTTGATCTTTCTTCGTTGTTTGAAGAAGAAGCAACATTGCTTGATCTGTTAGAAGATTCTCTTACATTCTTTTTCTCCTCATCTCTGAAGATTCCTGTGTGAGAAACTACTACTCTCTTGAATTCTTTGTTGAACTCGATTACTTTGAATTGAGCTTCTTCTCCTTTTTTGATTTTAGATCCGTCTTCCTTCTCTAATAATCTTGATGGGCAGAAAGCTTCAACCTCAGCATCTTCGAATTGTACAGAAGCACCTTTATCGTGCACTTCTACAGCTTTTCCAGCGTGTACAGTTCCTTCAGCATATTTAGTTTCGAATTTATCCCAAGGATTTTCAGTCAATTGTTTGTGACCTAGAGACAATCTTCTTGCTTGAGTATCCAATTCTAATACTACAACATCTAATTTATCTCCAACTGCACAGAACTCAGATGGGTGTTTGATTTTCTTAGTCCAAGAAAGATCAGAGATGTAGATCAATCCATCGATTCCTTCTTCCAATTCTACGAAAACTCCGAAGTTTGTGAAGTTTCTTACAGTTCCAACGTGTTGAGAACCTACTGGATACTTAGCTTCGATATTTTCCCAAGGATCTTTGTTCAATTGCTTGATACCTAAAGAGATTTTTCTGTCTTCTCTATCCAAAGTAAGAACTTCTGCTTCTACTTCATCACCAACTTTTACGAAATCTCCAGCGCTTCTCAAGTGAGTAGACCAAGACATTTCAGAAACGTGGATCAATCCTTCTACACCTGGAGCGATTTCTACAAATGCACCATAGTCAGCAAGAACTACTACTTTTCCTTTTACTTTGTCACCAACTTTCAGGTCAGCAGAAAGAGCATCCCAAGGATGAGCCTCTAATTGCTTCATTCCCAATTGGATTCTTGTTTTCTCATCATCAAAATCAAGGATAACAACTTTTACAGTTTGTCCGTCTTCTAGGATTTCAGATGGGTGGTTCACTCTAGACCAAGAAAGATCTGTAATGTGGATCAATCCATCAACACCTCCAAGATCTACGAATACACCGTAAGAAGTGATGTTCTTAACAGTACCTTCAAGAACTTGTCCTTTCTCCAATTGAGCGATGATTTCTTTTTTCTGACCTTCGATATCTGCTTCGATAAGCGCTTTGTGAGATACAACTACGTTTTTGAACTCTGGGTTGATTTTCACAACTTTGAACTCCATAGTTTTACCTACAAACTGATCGTAATCTTTGATTGGCTTCACGTCGATTTGAGAACCTGGCAAGAATGCTTCGATTCCGTGTACATCAACGATCATACCTCCTTTAGTTCTAGATTTTACAAAACCGTTTACGATTTCTCCAGTTTCGTGAAGTTCGTTTACTCTATCCCAAGCTTTAAGCGTTCTAGCTTTTCTGTGAGATAATTGTAATTGTCCGGTTTTGTCTTCTCTTCTGTCAACCATTACTTCAACCTCATCGCCTACTTTAAGACCTTGGTTGTAACGGAATTCGTTAAGAGAAATAACACCTTCAGATTTGAAGTTGATATCTACGATAGCTTCTTTATCAGTCAATCTTACAACTTTACCAACAATGACGTCGTTATCTGTAAGATCATTAAGAGAACCATTATAGATTTCTTCCAATTCTTTCTTTTCGCTTCTGTCTTCTGCGTTAAGACCTGACTCGAAAGAATCCCAATCAAATTGTTCTGGTGCTACGTTTTGGTTCAAAAGAACCTCTGCTGAATTTGTCTCTTTTGACATTTTCTAATAAAATTTGTATTCCTATTTACTCAGACTTTGGCTTTGCTGTGACTCCTGAAAAATACGGAAGATGTTAATTGTTAATGTTTTACTTCGCCCAAAGTGCGTTCACAAAAGCGGTGCAAAATTAAGCAAAATATTTGAACCTAGCAATAATTTTAAAGAAGTTGAAGTTAATTATAATCAATTGAAAATCAAATCATAATATTCAATTAATAGAAAACACCTTATGAGCAGTGATGATTAGTTTAATAACTCACACACAATAGCGATTTATTTAACTTTTAATAATAATTCAGAAAACAATCGTTTGTAAAAATGACTATTTAAATATCTGTATTTTTTATAAAAAAAAGGCTAAACTATTTAAATCAAAAAACATTAAATAATTAAATTTCAACAATTTAAAAAAGTCAAACAAATACCTTTTTAATCAACAGTTTAACATAAAAATAAAACTAAAACCCAAGTTAAATTTATCAACACATAAATACAAATTAAATAAAAAAAATCACAAATAAATATTAAATTTTCATTATATTTGAGTTACAACCGTTGAAAAAAAATAAACCTATGAAACCAAAATTAATTATTTTTGATGAACCTCTATTTTATACAGAAGGACTCTCCAAACTGCTTACAGAAGGCGATATTTTCAGCAATGTAAGCATTTGTACCTCAACAGAAACACTTTACGAATGTATCAAAAATAGACCACCAGATTTTATTTTGTTAGGCGCTAACTCTCTCGTATTGACAGAAATGTATGTTTTAGTAGAAAATTTGGTTAACGAATACAAAGACATAAAAATTATTACTATTGGTAATTTTTATGAAGTTTCAAAAATCAGAAAGCTTTTTGAGAAAGGAATCAAAAGTTATCTGGACACCAATTGTTGCTATGATGAATTTGTGAAATCTATTGAAGCGCTTAGTTCAGATCTTATTTACATTTGTGATTTTGCAAAAGAAAGAATGATGAACTTCATAAGTCACAAGCAGAATAACCAGAAAGATCACGCAGATTGTCTGACTAAAAGAGAAATGGAAGTTCTAAAACTGATTTGTGATGGACTAAGTAGCAAACAAATTTGTGAAAAACTTTTTATCAGTATCAATACAGTAGAAACGCACCGTAAAAAAATCCTCCTAAAACTGAATGTGAAAAATTCCGCAGGTGTTGTAAAATATGCTATCGAAAACCATATTATAGAATAATACAAAAAAAAAGAATTTCAAACACCTTGTAAAGATTAGAAATTCTTTCCTACCACAAAAGTTTGCAATATATTTTTGACTTATTTCAAATTAATCTTTCTGATTATTTTTTTTCTTCACTTTTACTTTTTATTGTTGTCTCTTATGATATAATCATTCATAATCAGGCATTTCCGCATTACTGAACAACGAAGTTCTTTCTAAATCGGTTCCGGAATTATTAATATCAATCGTTTCTACATTTCTCTGTGAAATACCATCGTTCGAAGTATTCGTAAAAATAATTTGTGCATTATTTGGCGAGAATCTTGGATCAACATCGTTGGTTCCGTTTGGTTTTTCACTTTCTGTAGAAATATCTCTCACAGTATTATCCATCAAATTATAAATAAAAATATGAGAATCCAATTGTCTGTAATTACCATCCTGATAACCTGAAACATCGTGTGTATAAACCAGATAATTACCATCAATAGAAAAATCCAAACCTCCGCTTCCTCCCGCAACTCCTGCTAGAACTGTTTTCATAACATTCCCCAACATATCTATTATATAAATCTTGGTATTATAACCATTGAAATCATTAGTTTTAAGCGCAATCTTACTTCCATCATAGCTCCAATCACATTCCGAAATCAAACTACCGTCTGGAGTTGTATAGATTAATTCTTGTCCGCTACCATCTTTGTTGATTCTGTAGAGTTTATCAAAATTGGCATAAATCAATTCTTTACCATTAGTTTTCCAAGTGAAATCTAATTCATAGCTATTAAATCCTCCAAGAGGAACACTTGTAACTTTGAAAACATCAGAACCATCTGGTTTAGCTGTAAAAATATGTGTACTTCCTCCTTCTGTTCTTAGAAAAGCAATAAGTCCTGCATTATTATTTTTTCTTGGTCGCCAACTATTATTTGCAAGCGCGGTAAATTGGAAGCTATCTCCCCCATCATTACTGGAAACGATGTAAAGATTTCCCGATTGCTTTCTTACATAATGGAATCTATTCGCAGGAATAGTGTTGGTTGTAAATTTACTTACTGCACTTAAAACCTCAGGATGAATATTATCGGAAACAGCAACTTGCCAAAAATAACTCACTCCGAATTTGAGATCTTTCAAAGTATAATGTTTATCCAATAAATCCTTAACCTCCAGAACATCTGTATTAAGATTATTCTTAACAATCAATCTATATTTAAGAACATCAAGACTGTCGGGATCTGTAGAATTCCAAGTTAGTTCAACAGAAAGTGGCTGGTTTTCTGAGTTATCTATTGGACTTAGCAGTTCCGGAATTGTTGGCGAGGAATTAAGAGACTCATCATCTTCCATTTCGAAAACAATGGTTACCAATTGATTTTGAGTTTGAAAATTAATGCTGGTAAAATTTGCTAAATAACCAGAAAGTTCAGCTTTTACAGAGTAATTACCAATAGGAATATCTGAAATTTCAAATGTACCATCAGCAGCACTGAAAACGGTTTTTGTTGTAGGATTGGTGAGGATTTTCACATTAGCCAAAGGTTCATTACTTCCTCTTTTTACAACTTTCCCTTTTAAAACTCCTGTTTGAGTTTGTTCCACCAATTCTTCATTACAAGAAAATAAAAGCAAAGAAAAGATGATGAATATTGTGTTTTTTATAATTGTTTTCATGACAGACGTTTTACTTTTTTCCGATATAAAAATTAACTCCAAATGCAAACCGAATCGCTTGATCCTTCCTTTTGCCATTCGCAAAATCATCCCAAGTATCTTTGAAACCAAGATCATACTGAGAGGAAACTCTTAATGCAAAATTTTTATCCAGGAGATATTCCAATCCTCCACCTAATTGCGCTTTGTATAAATTTGACTTTCTGGAAGACATTGTTCCTCCGCCTGCATAGATAAAAGGCGTTAATTTATACTTTGGAAGAATCATAAATTCTAAATTAATTTCAGAGACAAAATAAGTTCTGGTAAATATATTTTCATTCTGAAGCTTGAGAATATTCGCATTCAGTTCCAGATTGAGATGGTCATTGATAAAGTATTTGAATCCCATTTTTCCTCCAACATTCCAATTTGGATTTACATAATCTCCTTTGATCTGTTGTCCTTCAATATCAGCGAACAAAGCGAATTTTTGTCTGTAATTATTAGGAAATTTATTACCAATTACTTTCCCAGAATTGATTGTTTCTTCGCTATTATAATTATCAATCAAACTTTTATATTTAGCAACATCTTCAACTGCTTTTCCCCAGATTCCATCTCTTATTCCTTCTACAATTAATGATTTTACAGCTTTTTCAATAGCTTCGGTAACTGCTAATTGAACAGGTTCGTTTTGAGTAACACCAACTTCGGATTCTAAGAGTCTTTCCAAATCGATATATCGAAAGAAATTACCATTAACGCTAGTGGAAAGTATCGTTTTGGAAGTGTAAACCGTTTTCATAATCTCTCCATTGAGTGTAGAAACAGCTCTTAAATAAATTGTAATTCTATCCTGACGATATTGGGAAGAAGCTCCAATTCCAAAATATCTCGCTCCAATTCCTCCAGTCATTACATTACTATCATAAGAAATTACGCCACCTTCTAATAAAATCCCCGCATATAATAATGGAGGCAAAGACTGAGTAGATTTATCTGTTTCCTTTAGATATTCTTGTCTTGTAGATCTTATGATTTGTCTTTCATTAAGGAGATTTGCGATATTTTCTCTTTCGATTGGCAAAAACCATTTGCTATCTTCCAAGGCTTTTATCAGAATCGTTGTTGTTCCTTGAGGAACTGCTGTGCTCCAGTTGCTTCCGTTTTCCGAAGGTTTATATTGCCCCGTCTGATCTCGGAATTTATAAACTCCAATCACAATTTTTTCCTTCGGTGGTGGTAGATTTTTGAGTTCAGTTGTGTAAGATGTTATTTCACCTAAAGAAGATTTTTCACTATTGATAGGCAAATTGAATAACGTACTGCAACTTTGAAATAATGAAAGTACGAAAACACAAAGCCATTTAGTATTAATATAAGTTTTCATCAGATTTGGTTTTAATTTTTATTTCGGAATTACAATTTCTGTTTGTTCTCCGTTATTGGTATTCAAAATATTGATTAACAATCCTTGAGATGACTGTGTAACCTGCAAATACAACGAACCAAACATATAATTACCCGGAGTCAAAGGTCCACTCCCAAACTGATCTTCAAATAATTTTTGTGATAACTGACTAAGTATTTGCCTGTTAAGACTTTCCGTGAAACTGTCCATAGAATTGAGACCATCAAGAAGATTTTTGTAACTATTTTCATTATCAAATGGATTCTGTGCATTAGCCGAACTCAAAAGCCATTGATAATTAAAAGTATCGCCACCAAATGCGGGATTAATCGGTTTATAAACTAACTGTTGGGATTTCGCAAGGATTCCTCCAACAGTTAGTAAAATAAGAATAAATGCAGTTTTCATCTTGTGTGTTTTTAGAATAAGAATTCGTTATTAATAAGACTTTTTTTAATGTTGTAATCTTTGATGTACCTAAAAGTCATTACAAGTTGCTCTTTCTGATAATCCTCATTAGGATTGGTCATAAAACTGTAAATTGTTTTATCATCAATTACGATATTAATTTGTCCGTTATTTCCTCTGGAAGGTAATTCTGAGATGACAATGGTATTATTAATTTTATCCGGCATCTGGCTGTATTGGAGATAGAAAGCATCATAAAAATCCCTTCCGACTTTGGTTTTGGTTTCATCTATTGTAAGTCCATTCAATTCAAATGATTCGGTTTCTTCTGCTTTACTGAGGTTTTTTCGGAAAGAATCATCATTAATATTAAGACTATCTTTTGCAATGAGTTTTTGTGTTTGCTCATCTCGGATGTACAGGAAGGCTTTTAGTGCATCTTTATCATTTAGATTAACACTAATTTCAGAAAGTTTTTTAGTTTCATTGGGATTAATAGAGAATTTGCCGCTTTGTTTGTTGTTGGAAAGATTGCCGCTTTTTCCTTTTTTGATTGAAACCAAAAAATAATTCAGTTCCTGAAAAATGGAAGAATTATTAGTAACTGTTGCATTCAGTTTCAACTGTCCTTCTATGTCTTTGCTTTCTATTTTTGCTATAATTTTTTTCTCATCTTGCCCTTTGATTTTTAGAATAGGAAAGCAAATCGCTGTAAGAAACATTAGAATATATAAATTTTTCATCTTCAATAATTTTAGTAGTTTCTCATAAAAATGATCTTATTATCACCTTTGACGGTAAGTTTCATATTTTCAGAAATACTGTTACTGCCTGTGACATCTATAATATTATTAAACCCATGAGTTGTAATGGAAGTTTTAAGCTCTGTTTCTGTAAAAGAATTATTGTAGAAAAGTCTGTTATAATCTCCAATCTGTTGTAATATAATATTGGTTCTATCATTGAGATAAAGCTCAGCATTATTAGAATTACCAATCTGTAATGTAGAAGAATAGGATTTAGAATTTAGGTCTTGCTTAGTAATGATATCTATAACATTATTACTATTAATCTGTCCCCAGTTAATCTCCTGCGAAATAGCCGCTGTTGAAAAAAAAACAAGAACTAAATAAAATAATATGACAACTATTCTCCTCATCTTTTTTTTATAAAGTTACACTAGCAAGTAATGGCAAAAAACACGGTTAGTTGGTAAAGATTAAAAATCATGGTTTTCCGTTAGTCTTAATTCAAAAAACAAAAAATAGGAGAAACCTCAACTTCTCCTATTCTTTTTACATAATTAAAAACAAGACAACTGTAATTAGTTGGATTGATTTACAATCAGTGAGTTGCTATTACCGACTTGTAATCCCATATGGAAATGAGAATCTCCAGTTTGAGTTACGCTTGTATAGTTGCTATTACCAATTTGTGTATCCAAAGCAACGTTACCATCGCCATACTGATATTGGCTTAGATAGTTACTATTTCCAACCTGTAATCCCATTGTTGTGTTATCATCTCCATATTGGTGAGAATCTGCAACATTATCGCTACCAAACTGTAGATGAGTTGCGCTGTTATCATTACCGGATTGTAATTGATGGATGTAATTATCTGAGCCTAATTGGAAAGCATACGCTTCATTTCTTCTACCCATTTGGTCTTGCCAGATATCGTTATCTGTACCAATTTGGAGAGCAGTTGCGCTGTTTCTTCTACCATTTTGATATTGACTGATATAATTTCCAGCTCCTAATTGAGTAGCAGAAGCGTCATTTCTTCTACCGATTTGTAATTGATCCACTTCATTGAAAAGTCCAATCTGTAAAGTTTGTGCAGAGTTTCTATTACCATATTGGCTGGTAGTATTGGAGTTTCCTATACCCCATTGGTCAACATCTATAGAGTTTCTGTTTCCCATACTTAGAGCAACATTACTGTTTACCCATCCAACTTGGTCAATATCTGCATCGTTACGATTACCGTCTTGCAATAAGGCGTTGAAGTTCAAGATTCCTGTTTGATCCACTGTAGCAGTGTTAAGGTTTCCAATCTGTACACTCAAATCAATGTTAGATTGTGCAAATGTGAAGCTCACAAAAAATAGTGTGATAACTCCAAAAATAATTTTTTTCATTGTAGTAAATTTTTATTGATTAATTGTAGAACAAATGTAGAATGATAAGCAAAGCCAAAAACCACCATAAAAGTGTAAATACTAAAAATCACTATTTATAATGACAAACCAACGATGACCTTCCAAATACTTACCTTTGCAAAATGGAATTACAACCAATCTTCGAAAAACTGCAGATTCAGGATATGAATCAAATGCAGAAATCTATATACAAAGCATCCGAGAACGAAACCGACGTGGTTTTATTATCACCAACCGGTTCAGGAAAAACATTAGGATTTTTATTTCCTGTTCTTAGAAATTTGCAATCTGACGTCAAAGGAATTCAAACCTTGATTTTGGTTCCGGCAAGAGAATTGGCTTTACAAATCGAACAGGTTTTCAAATCGATGGGAACAGATTTCAAAGTTTCTATTGCTTACGGTGGACACGATAAAAAGATAGAAATCAATAATCTGATAGAAGCTCCGGCAGTTCTGATTGGGACACCTGGAAGAATTGCTTATCACTTAAAAAATAAAAATTTCAATCCGGAAACCATCAAGACTTTGGTTCTGGATGAGTTTGACAAAGCTTTGGAATTAGGTTTTCAGGAAGATATGGAATATATTATTGGTTCGCTTAATGGACTTTCTCAACGTATTTTGACTTCTGCAACTGTGATGGACAACATTCCGAAGTTTGTAGAACTCAACAACGAAAAGAAAATCAATTTCCTAAAAGAAAACGAAGCCAAACCAAATATTCAGCTGAAAAAGGTAATGACCACGCCTGAAGAAAAACTGAACACACTTTTCCAACTCGTCTGCAAAATCGGAAACAAAAGAACATTGATTTTCTGTAATCACAGAGATGCGGTGGACAGAATTTCTGAACTTCTGAGGGAAAAAGGAATCCAGCGAGAAACTTTCCACGGCGGAATGGAACAGGACGAACGAGAGCGTGCTTTACTAAAATTCAGAAATGATTCTGCGAGAATATTAATCACAACAGATTTAGCTTCGCGAGGTTTGGACATTCCAGAAGTGGAGTCCATTGTACATTATCAATTGCCACCAAAAGAAGATGCTTTCATCCACAGAAACGGTCGAACCGCAAGAATGAACGCCAAAGGTTTTGCTTATCTTATAATGACTGAGGACGAAAATTTCCCTTTCATCAAAAGCAATACGCCGGAAGAAAATGTTTCAGAAAGTCACCGCGTTCCGGAAAGAACACCAAACCAAACCATCTACATCAGTGCTGGTAAAAAAGATAAAGTCAATAAAGTTGACATTGTCGGTTATCTAATAAAAAAAGGTGGTCTTGGAAAAGATGACATTGGATTGATTGAAGTGAAAGACACGACTTCTTACGTCGCTGTCAACCGTAAAAAAACCATCGAATTGCTCAAACAATTAGCCAACGAAAAGTTAAAAGGCAAAAAGATAAAAATAGAAATCGCTTATTAATAAGCGATTTTTTTATTTGATTCCGGAGACATTCATAGGCAAAACATAAACAGAATGCGACGCTGTGATGAACAAAGTAGAGTTATTTTTTCCGCCAAAAGTCACATTGGAAGTCCATTCCTCATCAATCGGAATATAGGTTAATTTTTCGCCTTTATTATTGAAAATCGTTACACCATTTCCTGTGAGATAGAGATTTCCCTGGTTGTCCAAAGTCATTCCGTCCGAACCCATTTCGCAGAACAATTTCTTTTCAGATAATTTTCCTTTACCCCGGATATCGTAAACATAAGTTTTTCCAGCATTGATATCAGAAACATAAAGTTTCTTAAGTTTTTCAGAACCGATAATTCCATTAGGCTGAACGAAGGTTTCCAGTTTTGTAATCGTTCCGTTTTGATTTCTGTAATACAGATTTTTCTCCGGGATCTCTTCTTTGAAGTTTTTCCAATAATCTCTTTTGTACAACGGATCTGTAAAATAGATTCCTCCAAATTTATCGATCCAAAGATCATTTGGTCCGTTCAGTCTTTTACCTTCAAAACCTTTTGACAAAACCTGAATGTCTTTATTTTTATTGATTTTCCAGATCTCACCGTTGTCATCGGAACAAGTAATGAGATTATCATTTTTATCAAAATAAGTTCCGTTAGCTCGTCCTGTTTTAGCAAGAAATAATTCCAACTGATTGGTTTTCCAGTTCCAAAAATAGATCTTATCATTGGGCTGATCTGTAAAATAGACATTTCCTTCTTTATCAGAAGCCGGTCCTTCCGTAAAAGTAAATTGACTTGAAAGTAATGTCGGCGGAACGTCAAACAATTTTTCATTGGTATTTTGAACTTTGCAATTCATCAGAATCAACAAAATCGCGACATAACGAAACTTCCAAAAACTTTTCATACCATAAATAATAAAGTCGCAAGTTACAATTTGCTTAAAAGAATTAAAAATAATTATCTTTGAGAATTCGATTTTTATCAATGAAACTCAATCTTCCGGACAAACTCTACTATTCTATTGGCGAAGTTGCCAAAGCTTTTGATGTAAACACGTCCCTAATTCGCTATTGGGAACAGGAATTCCCTATCATCAAACCTAAGAAAAACAAGAAAGGAAACCGCTATTTTACACCTTCTGACATCGAGAATTTGAAGATTATTTATCATCTCGTAAAAGAAAAAGGTTATACGCTGGACGGCGCAAGAGTTGCATTAACAACCAATACAAAAATCTCTGAAACCATCACGATTATTGACAGATTGGAATTTATCAAAGCGGAACTTTTGAAGTTAAAAAACTCTTTGAACGATTAAATAAAATTATTTTTTCCAACTATTAATTTTTCGATTCATTTTTTATTTAACTTTGGTTAAAACACAAAAGATGAATCCAAAATTACCTTTCCAAATCCGGAAAAGGCAGATTTTCAGCCTTGCAATTTTCGGGATTCTTGTTATTTTTTCGCAGACTGCTTTTTCGATTTATAAGAAAAATCAGCATTATGAAAAGCCTCAAATCACTTTCATTACACCGAAAGTTGAAGAGATTATTCTGACTGAATTTAATCCAAATGATTTAGACGAAAATCAGTGGAAGAATCTTGGTTTCAATGAAAAGCAGATCAAAACGATTTTGAAATATAAAGAAGTTGTAGGCGGAAATTTCAAATCTAAGGAGCAATTCAAAAAGTGTTACGCACTTACTCCAGAGAAATATGAACAGCTGAAAAATTACATTCTTCTTCCTGAAAATAATTCTGATTTTAAAAATAATCCATTCACTTATAAACCTTATGAAAAGAAAAAGCTGAATATCAAAGGGAAATTCAATCCTGACTTGTATACTCAAAAAGATTGGGAAAACCTTGGTTTTTCTGAGAAACAATCGGCTGCTATTCTAAAATATAAAAATTATCTCGGTGGAAGTTTCATCAGCAAAGAAAAGCTGAAAGAATGTTTTATGATTAATGATGAGCAATTTTCTCAAATGTCACCTTTCTTGATTTTACCAAACAAAACTACGGAAAATCTGGCTCAGAAATTTGAGAAAAAGAAAGAGAAAGAAGTGGTGCAAATTAATCGATACTTTGACCCCAATGAATTGAATCAGGAACAATGGCAAGCATTGGGATTTTCTGAAAAACAAGCTATTTCGATTTTGAAATACCGAGACAAGATTCTGAAAGGTTCTTTCAAATCTTTGGAAGATATTCAAAAATGTTATATGATTTCACCAGAAAAATTTGAGGAAATGAAACCTTGGATTAAGCTTTCTATTCCTGATAAAGCTAAACAGACTGAAGAAAAAACTATAGTTGCAGAAAAAACTGATTTTTCAAAAATTAATCTCAATCAAATCACTTTCAAACAACTGCAGGAATTTGGATTTACCGAAAAAGATTCGGCTGGGATTTTAGCATTTAGAAAGAAATTAGGCGGTTTCATCAATAAACAGCAATTACTGGAAACATACGAAATCGACAGAGCTTTATGTGAAAAATTAATCTATGTTACAAAGCTTGATAACTCAGATGTTCCGAAATATTCTTTAACCGAAGCACCTGAAGATTGGCTGAAAAAACATCCATATTTCCGATTTTCCGCGGACAGAATTATCTTTTATAGAATTTCTTATCCTAATGATAGGAAGATCTGGAAATACTTGAAATTGAAACCCGAATATGAGGAAAAAATGAGACTTTATATTATTAATGATAAATGATAGTTGATAGTTGATAGTTGATAGTTGAAAAAATTACTCAAACGTTTTGCTAGAATCTTCTAATAATCCATTCAGTTCTTTCATTTCTTCTGCTGTTAAATCGCGCCATTTTCCGACTGGAAGATCAAGTTTGATATTCATAATCCTGATTCTTTTAAGCTTCTTTACTTCGTAATCCAGATGTTCACACATTCTTCGGATTTGTCGGTTGAGACCTTGCGTTAGAACAATTCGGAAGTTCATTGTGTCGATTTTTTCGACTTCGCATTTTTTTGTCACTGTTTCCAAAATCGGAACACCATTTCGCATTTTTTCAAGGAACTTTTCAGTGATAGGCTTATTAACTCTTACGTAATATTCTTTTTCGTGATTATTTCTAGCCCTAAGAATTTTGTTGACGATATCGCCATCTGAAGTCAGCAAAATCAAACCTTCACTCGGTTTATCCAACCTTCCGATTGGGAAAATACGTTTTGGATGGTTGATGTAATCTACGATATTATTTTTTTCACGTTTTGTATCAGTTGTACAGACGATTCCAACAGGCTTATTGAAAGCAATATAAACAAACTCCTCTTCTACTTTTTTGATGGTTTTCCCATCTACGAAAATTTCGTCCTCATCAGAAACTTTAGTTCCCAATTCTGGAACGACACCATTGATAGTAATTCTGCCTTCTTCCAAAAGTTTATCCGCTGCTCTTCTGGAACAGAATCCTACTTCTGATAGATATTTATTGATTCTTATTTTTTCCATATTCAATTTGCTGTTAGAAATTAATCATTTCTGTAAGCTGTATATTTTTTGTTGCTAAAAATAGTTGCACCAAATGATAATCCTATAAAATAAGCATTTGAAACAGGTGAATTATATCTGTAAATAAACAATCCGCCTTCCTGAATCAGATGTTTTGAAAAAGAATCTTGATAACCAAGTTTAGCACCGAAGTAGTGTGTATCATTAATGTTGGAACTGTTGAATTGCTTTCCATATTCAAATTCCATAATAAATTTTCCTTCGCTTTTTCCGAAAATAAATTTTGGCTGGACTGTCCAGTTCAAAAGATGAAGATTATCTGCTACATAATTATACTTGAGTCCAGTTCCCAAAGCAAAAAATGGAAAAATTTGATATCCACCAACAACACCAATTCCATAAGTGAAATCATTGGGAAGATAAGGTGAAACGTATTGCTGATAATACTGTGAATCCTGATTTTGATTCCTTTTTATAGAGTTCCCAAGATTGTATCCAACCTGAACATTTGGACTGATATAAAAGCCCATTGTCTTGCTTTTATTATCTTCAGATTGTCCAAAAACGACAATTGAAAGTATTAATGTTAAAGTCAGTAAAATTTTATTCATAGAGTTTTTTCGAAAATTCAAATCTTCTTAAATACAGTTTTTAAAGATTTCGTTTAAAATATTTGGCAAAAGTATGTTTTATTAAACTTCAACACAATAAAAAAGCCTTACTTTAAAAGCAAGGCTATAATTACATCAAAATAAATGATTTATTTTTTGATTACTTTTTTAGTATAAGAAGCATTTTCTGTTTGTACCTTAACTACATAGTTACCTTTGCCAAGCTCAGATACGTTTAATGATTTTGCTCCATCTTTAGACATTTTGACTAGTTTACCTGCAACATCATAAACTTCAACAGAATTAATTTTTCCAGCAACATCAAAATTCACAACATCTACAGTTGGATTTGGATAAACTCTGAAGATGTCTTTTTTACCTGCTTCAGCAACAGCTAACGTAGCATCTTTAACCTGGATATTATCAACACTGAAACCAGAACCATAATTTTCTATAGATAGATCTAAAAAGGAAAAATCTGTAGCTGTCAATGTTGTTGAGTAAATAACATTTCCGTTCACATAATATTCAAGTGTGTTATTGGCTTTATCAATTACGGTTTTGAAGTTATACCAAGTTGTAGAGTCCCACTCTAAATCAGTTTCTACATAAGTCTCTTGCGCCGGATCATAAACTACAAAGTTCCAGCTTTGATATGTCAACCAAAAATCAGCAACCACATCTCCATCTTCAGTATATAATCCTACTGCATAATCAGAATCAAAACCATCAAGATAAACATCTGCAGATACTTCTGTTTTGCTATAGTTTGGTATTGTTGTGTAAGCATTACTCCACTCTTCACTAGCATCATCCTCGATATATAGAGAACTTGTTCCATCTGTAGCTCTATTGTTTGACACTTTAAAATAAGAACTTGAAGCAGTCCAATCTTTTTGTCCATCTACACTACCAACATTATAACCCTCCGAAGCTTCGAAAGAAATTTTTGTTTGTGCATTAGCCGAAAAGAAAATTGCTGATGTAGCAATAAAAGATAATAGAAGTTTTTTCATATTATTTATTTAAATTAAACGTTTGTTTTAAAAATTGGAAGGCGAAAATAGAGATTCTCTTCAGAATAAACAAAATAATTAAACAAATATTTGATTTTTAACTTCTCTTTAATATTAATGATTATTCTAAAATAAGTAATATAAAATAAATTATATTTAACATTAACAGCAAATACACTATTAATAATGTAAAATAAAATTCTTTAATTATTAAAACGGAAATCATTTTCGAGATAATCAGAAGTCGCACTTTCTATTGAATAATCTCCAATTCTTGTCCTTCTGAGCTGTGTCAAATAAGCGCCAACTTTTAATTCTTGTCCAATGTCGTGGGCCAAACTTCTAATGTAAGTTCCTTTTGAACATCCGACAGTGAAAGAAACAAATGGTAGATTAATCTCTATATTATTAAGATAATGAATTGTGGTTTTTCTAGACTTCATTTCTACTTCTGTTCCAGCTCTTGCCAGATCGTAAGCTCGTTTCCCATCTACTTTCAAAGCTGAAAAAACAGGTGGTTTTTGATCAATTTCTCCAATGAATTTCTCTAATGCTAGATGAATATTTTCTTTGGTAATGTGAGAATAATCGGTTTGTAGAATCTCTGGCTTCTCGGTGTCGTAAGATTCGGTTTGAACACCTATTTTTATTTCCGCCCAATACTCTTTTGGCGCATCCTGAATCTCTGGAATTTTCTTTGTGAATTTTCCTGTGCAAACAATTAATAATCCTGTCGCTCTCGGATCCAAAGTACCAGCGTGACCTATTTTGAATTTCTTAGGTAATTCCTTGAACTCATTTTTTAGTTTATATTTCAACTTATTGACAGCCTGAAAACTTGTCCAATCCAAAGGTTTGTCCAATAAAAATATCTGTCCGGATTGTAATTCTTCTACTGTCATTTATTTAAAGAAATAAAAATAAATCAACAGCGCAATTCCAACAAAAATACGATACCAGCCCCAAGGTTTGAAACCATATTTGTTCAATAAAGCAATGAACGATTTGATGGCAATCCAAGCGACAACAAAAGCAACGATATTTCCGATTACAAAAATCAAAATATGGTCTTGTGAAGCTAAAATCATCTCATAACCTTTCTGAGGATTCCCTGTTTCTTTACCCCAAGTTTTTACAAAAACAGAGTAAAGCGTTACAGCCAACATCGTCGGAACTGCAAGAAAAAACGAAAATTCTGCTGCAGCTTTTCTGGATAATCCCTGAGACATCCCACCAATAATAGAAGCGGCACTCCTACTCGTTCCAGGCATCATCGCCAAACATTGCCAAAAGCCAATAGTCACTGCTTTTTTGATCGTAATTTCTTTTTCATCGTGAATAATTGGATTCTTGAACCAATTATCTGCAAACAACAAAACAACTCCACCTAAAACCAAAACAGATGAAATAGCAATTTGATTTCCGAGAACAGATTCAATGATATCATCTAAGAAAAAACCAATGCCCAAAGCAGGCAAAACGGCAAAAGCTAATTTGTAATAAAACTGAAGATTGCTGAAATCAAAGAATTTTTTACCATAAGCCACAACTACAGAAAGTATCGCTCCGAATTGGATAGAAACCTGAAACATCTTGAGAAATTCAGTTTCTTCTAATCCCATCAAACTGGCAGCAAATCCCATATGAGCGGTTGAAGAAATTGGTAAATATTCGGTAAGTCCTTCTATGATTGCAATAATAATTGCTTTGATCAAATCCATAGTTTGTTTGTTTATTAAAAAAAACTTTGTCTCAGTTTGACCAAGACAAAGTTATTATTGTATTTCTTATTAAAGTTTAATCCTTATTTCTCTTCAGAATTGCAAAAACCTGAACCACAAATCCTGCAATGACCAGCATTGGCGCTAATCTGATTCTTCTAAAAGAGAAAATCCCTTCGTTCCAGTAATTTGGGTCAAATTTTCCTTCCGGCGTTGTGTTAGCGTCTGCTCCCATCATCAGAACAAATCCTAAAAGAATCAATCCTAATCCGATTAACATCAATTTAAAATTTTTGTTTCCGAAATAGAAAGCATTTTTTTCAGCAGTTTCAGTAGGTTTTCCTATTTGATCCGCAGAATATTTATTTGTTTTTTTTGCCATCGTTAAGAGTAATATAGATCATCAACGTTGCTTCGTAAAAATCTCCAGGTTGCAAAGATAGTACTTGCAATGGTTATAAAAACACCCACCAATAAAATTATTATCACCAAGAAAACATATTGGTTCGTGTCCTGAACAAATGGTGTCCCAATCTGGCTTGTGAAATAATACCAAACACCTCCTAAAGCTAAAAGCCCTATGAACGCACCAATTAATCCAAGAACCAAGGCTTCTTTTATAAAAGGCATCAGAATAAATCTCCTCTTAGCTCCAACTAATTGCATAGTTTTGATAATAAATCTCTTAGAGAATATTTTCAGTCTGATTGAATTATTAATAAGAACCATTGCGACAATCAAGAATAAAATTGAAAATGCTAATATCCAAGTCAGAATTCTATTCAAGTTGTTGTAAACATCGATAGTTAATTGATTATCATTAGCCACATCTTTTACGCCTTTTATCGCCTTAAGTTGTGTTACAACACCATCAATTTTTGCAGGATCAACAAATTCTGGCTTCAGAGTAACTTCAACAGAAGCAGGAAATATATCTTCTTCAAAAAGTGCATCAGCGTCTATTCCCAGCTGTTTTTTTGCCAAAACTGTCGCTTGTTGTTTAGAAATATATTTAGCTTGCTTTACATAATTCTGCTGCTTGATTGTGGTAAAAGTTTCCTCTTGAAACTTAAGCGTTTTTGCAGAATCGCGTGGATCCAGATACTCATCAAAATAAGCTTCCACCACCAATTGCTCCTTGATATAATCCGAATATTTTTGAGCATTGATCAATATCAATCCAAATAATCCTACAAGGAATAAAACCAGCGAAATACTGATGACCACAGTAATATTACTTGATCTCAGTCTGCTTTTATTAAAATCGTCAACTGTCTTTGGCATCAAAAAAATTTTTGCTAAAATAGAAATTTTCGTTTAAAAAGCCGTTGTAAGCTCTGTTAATAAAATCATAAAAACATCATTATGACTTAATTTTCACAACTTCTTTCCTGAGAATTTTAGAATCGAAAAATCGGCATTTTTATTGTTTAGGAAAATTACCAAATCAAAATTATGAAAGTGACACGCCAAGCTACAGGAAAAAATTTTTCTTATTTCGATAAAAATAAAGAGAAACTCAAGGACCCACAAAAAATCGAATATATAAAATCGTTGGTCATTCCACCAGCTTGGACCAATGTTGAAATCACAACCAATAAAAGCGCAAAAATACTGGCAATCGGACGAGACCAAAAAGGCAGAAAGCAATACATCTACAATCCAAAATTCCGAGCTAAGAAAGATGCGGACAAGTTTGACAGGATTTTACATTTTGCCGAAAACCTGGAACATATGCGGCGCGTTACAGGACAACATCTGAGAAAGAAAAAAATGACCCGTGAAAAAGTTCTTGCCGCAATGGTCAGACTTTTAGATTCTGCTTATTTTCGTCCTGGAAGTCCAAAATATACACAACAAAACCAGAGTTATGGCTTAACAACCATCCGCAAAAAACATCTTAACATTGAAGGCGACGAAATGATTTTTTCTTACAAAGGAAAATCAGGAAAATTTCAAGAAAAACATATTATCAATGCTAAATTGACAAAAGTCATTTCTGATTTGGAAGATCTCCCAGGCTACAGACTTTTCAAATATTATGATAAAGACAACAATCTTATTACGGTTGAAAGTCAGGATCTGAACCAATATATCAAAGAAATAATGGGTGAGGAATTTTCTGCAAAAGATTTCAGAACCTGGGCAGGAACGATGATTGCTGCCGGAATTCTGGATGAATTGGGAATCTGTGAAAAAAAACAACAAAAAGAATTGAAAAAAAGAATCCGAAATGCGATTGTTGCAGTTTCTGAAAAGTTAGGCAATACACCTTCCGTAGCAAGAGATTCTTACATTGATCCCCGCATTTTTGAACATTACAAAAACGGACACACCATACAATATTTCAAGAAAGAAATTAAAAAGCTATTGAGAAAGAATGAAAATCTGTCCGAGACCGAAGTTGGTGTTTTGTATATGTTGAAATCGAAATTAAGTTAACTCAAGCTTTTAAAAACTTCACCTATTTTATTGATGAGATCTGTTGGCAACATCGCTTCTTTCGAGAATTCTTCGGCAGCCAAATCACCTGCTTTTCCGTGAAGCCAAACGCCGAAAATGCAAGCTTTTTCAATTTCATATTTTTGAGAAATCAATGAGGTTAAAATCCCAGTCAGAACATCGCCGCTTCCACCTTTTGCCATTCCGGAATTGCCTGTTACATTATAAAAAACTTGTGCATTTGGAGTAATGACAGCTGTATGATGATCTTTCAGTATGATAAAAATTTGCAATTCTTTTGCTTTCCATTTTGCCAATTCTATTCTTTCAAAAGAGTTTTCTGTTTTACCAAACAATCTTTCAAATTCCAGAGGATGTGGTGTTATGACAGATTTTTTTGGAATTAAATTTACTTTATCGTTTTCGGCCAAAATATTAAGCGCATCGGCATCCAGAATAATTGGATTTTGATAAGATTTCAAAAAATCAAACAACGCTATTTGGGTTTGTTTTTCTTTTCCCAGCCCGGGACCAATTCCATAAACAGCTTTTTCCTGAACTTCGATTTCATCTAAATTTTTTTCTCCGGAACCAATAAACATCGCTTCGGGAATCTGAGATTGCAAAATGAAATTTCCACACTCTGGGGCAATTGTAAAAGTCAAACCACTTCCAGTTTTCAAAGCAGATAAAGTGGACATCAGAATTGCACCTATTTTACCATAACTTCCCCCAACCAAAATACTTTTCCCAAAAGTTCCTTTGTGACTGAAATCTCCGCGCGGTTTGTAAATTTGTTTGACTAATTGCTCATCAATTACAAAGTAATCTGTCTCGACTTCATTAATAAAATCCTTATCCAAATCAATATCTAAAACTGTAATTTTCCCACAAAATCGCCCCGTTTCAGAATGAAGAAAACTTCTCTTATAAAACTGAAACGTCAAAGTAAAATCGGCTTTGAAAACAGTAGAATTTTGTTCAATAATCTTGTCTGCATAAAGTCCAGTTGGAATATCAATAGAAATTTTTGGAACTGGAATTTGATTTAATTTTTCAATTAAATTTTTAAAATCATCAGACAATTTCCGATTCAAGCCATAACCAAACAAAGCATCTATGATAACAGATTTTTCACTATTGACATTAAAAATTTCAGAAAAATATTTAGTATCAATGCCACTTATTGTCTTTATTTTTTTGAAATTGGTTTCTGCATCCGTGGAGAATTTCAAATTACCTTCATTGATAAAAACTTCGACATCAAATCCTTTTTCATAAAGCATTCTTGCAATTGCAAAACCATCACCCCCATTATTTCCTGTGCCACAAAAAATCAGAAACTTATTCGTCGGCTCAAAATTTTCTTCAATCCAATCAACACAAGCTTTGGCAGCTTTTTCCATTAGATTAATAGACGAGATTCCTTTTTCTATTGTAGCAGAATCACATTTTTTTATTTGATCGGCGGTTAGAATTTTCATTTTTAGAATTGCATGAATATCAAAATTAGACAATAATTTCTTTAAAAAGCTTTAATTAATAAAGCATTATAAATAAAAAAACTATATTTTTGTTTATACTAACTATAAAAATACAACTATGGGCTTTGTAAAAGAATTTAAAGAGTTTGCATTTAAAGGCAACGTGGTAGATCTGGCAGTCGGTGTAATCATTGGTGGAGCATTCGGAGCGATTGTAAAATCATTGGTAGATGATGTCATCACGCCACTTTTATTAACTCCTGCTTTGAAAGCTGCAGGTGCAGAAAACATTAAAGAATTAGCTTGGAACGGTGTAACTTATGGAAATTTCCTTTCATCGGTTATCAGCTTTTTGGTTATTGCATTTGTTTTGTTTTGGCTAATCAAAATAGCTAACAGGGTCAACAAAAAGCCAGAAGTAGCTCCAGCAGGACCATCTTCTACAGATGTTTTGCTTGCTGAGATTCGCGATGAGTTGAAGAAAAAACAGTCACTTTAAAATAAATAAAATGCCACTTGAAAGTGGCATTTTGGTTTTAATACTTAATTCACAATATCAAGTTCAATTCTGTTATTATCTTTTTTGATTTGATTTTTCAATCGGTCTTCCTGATCTTTTGCAATTTTTGTTGAAGTTCCATCTTTTCCGGTTAAAACAATAGATGTTCCGCCCATTTGGATTTGCTTAATTCCTTTCGTTGGATCATTTTCGTATTCTTTTATCACTTTCTGAAACTGTTTGGAATTGACAGCGATCTCTTTAGCATTCCATACATTGATATCTATGTTTCCTGCTATGTTTTCAATACCTCTCAATTCCAATTTGTGAGAACCTGTTTTATCTTCAATTTTAACAATCAATCCCGGTAAACCTCGGAATTTATACGGTCCATCCTGAATCGGAATTTCTGTCGAAAACCAAGCAATCCAATGTCTTCCCGCAAAATCGGCTTCAGCTTTTTGCGCGTTCCATTCTCCTATTTTTTTTTTTTCTGATGATATTTTCCAGTTGATTTTGCGGTCGTCGGAGATATTGTAAGCATCCATTCCCAATCTACGGTGGAGATTAATTCTATAATCTGGATAAGCTTTTGTTACAGAATATCTTACACTGCCTTTCTGCATATCTGACCTAACATTAATTGAACCTGTTGCTGCCAACTGTTTTTCCAAATCTACTTTCATTATAGAATCCGAGTTAAAAACTGTATAGCTGTAGTATTTGGAACCATCTTTTGTGGTGTCCAAAAACATCATCTCTGTTTTGATATCTTCCACATTGGTCGAATCAGGAATGAATTTGTATTCATAGATGAATCGCTTATTCTGAGCAAATGTTAGAATTCCTAAAATCAGAAATAAATTAATTAATAGTTTTTTCATAGTTATCAAATATTAAAAAAGCCGGCGAACCGGCTAAAGTGTTATGAATATCTCTTTTTACTTGGTGACGATTTTTATTGTGCTAACTTTATTATCTTTTATAACATCAATCATCTTAACATCTTTGGAACTAATATTTTTAAAATCCTCTGAAGAAATTTTCACTCCATTAAGATAATAATTAATGGCTGAATCGTCTGTGGTTTTATCTAAAACAATGACCTGATTTGATCTGTTAATTTTTAGCGGCGCTGTAACACTCTTATTATACACCAATGCTTTCGGAGAATCTAAAACAGAATTAAAACTAATTGACCAAGGGCTGTTTTGACGCATTTCTTTGTTTAGTTCCTGTTGCTTTTTTTGAAGCTTTTTCTGCTCTTCTAATAATTCGCTTTGTTTTTCCTTAAGTTGTTTTCTTTTTTTCTCCAATTTTTTCAATTCTTTGGGAGACAATTTGGATTTAGCTTCATTATAGAATTTATCATCTGAAAAATTAAAATTAAAATTACTTGTCAAATCTTTAAACTCTGGAAAATCACTTGCATCAAATCCAAAAGCCACAGTTCCATCGGTAAAAGCATCTTTTCCATATTGGTCTTTTATCATTTTCTGGAATTCTTCTTCAGTATAGGTTTTTCCATATTTTTCAGAAGCTTCCTGCGCTCTTTTTTGAGCATCCTGAATCATTTTCTGGAATTCAGGTGAATTGACTTTAATCTGCATTTTTTCAGCCTGTTCCTGCGCATTTTTCAAATCTTTCTGGAACTTAGGAGAATTCATCATTCGCTCGGCAATTTTTGCCTGTTTCTCAGCAGTAGCAATTCTCTTTTTGAATTCCGGAGAATTGACCATCTTTTCGGCATCCTTCGCTACTTTTTCAGCATCAACGATTCTTTTCCTGAACTCAGGAGAATCATACATTTTCGCCATTGCTTCAGAATGCTCTTCTAAACCTTTGATATTTCTTTTGTAATTATCAGAGTTTACAACATCGTCCATTTTAGCAGCAAGTGATTCCATTTCATCTTCCAAAGCTTTGTATTCTGCAGTTTCTTCCTTTTTAGCTTTTTTCAAAGCTGATAATTCTTTGCTTTTTTCAGCCATTTTTTTGCTGATTGCCGACATTTTCAAATGATCTTCCTGCAAAGCATCGGAATAGGCTTTTGTCTGTCTTTGGTGATCGCTTGCCAGACTATCAAATTCCGATTGTTTTGGCTGGATTGTATCCATTTTTATTTGTTGAACCGCAATTTCTATCGCTTTGTTCGTTTCTTTGATCTCTTTGTTTTTAGCATTTACCATATAAGCAAATACCATAAAAAATAAGATCGGTAGCGCAAATAACTTGCGTGCATAGCTGTACTTGGTTTGATTTTTTGTAATCATTGTAAGTCTTTTTTTGAGGTTAGATGATAAAAAAGGACTTGTAACAGGCAAAACAGAACCCGAGAAATGACTCTCCAACAGCATCTGCGCAAATGCTTTTGTGTCCGATTTTTTGACTGCTTTGTTGTCCGCCAAGTATTCGTGAATAAGATTGATTTCTTTGTTGATAAAATAAAACACAGGATTAAACCAGAAAATGGATTTAACCAATTGCATCAGGAGTTTATCCCAGCTGTGTTTTTGTTCTATATGGACCATCTCGTGCTTCAGTATCTGCTGACCAACGGGAGAATTAATCTCTATTGATTTTTTCCAGAACAGATTTCTGAAGAATGAAAATGGTGCATTATTCAAATTAGTCTGATAAAATTTGATTCCTTCGATGGTTTCATTCGGGAACTGATTTTTTATCGAATTGATTTTTAAAATTCCTAGTATTAATCGAATTAAAAGAATGATTGAAACCACTCCAATAACTGTATAAAAAACCGAATAAATAGTGATATCATAGTTTGTAGTTTGAGGTTGTTTTTGATTGAATCCACTCAACAGCAGATATAAGTTTTTGTTTGTTTCTATCGTGAAATAGGAAACTTTTACCAGAGGCAGAACCAGACTGATGATGACCAAAAATAAAAGATAGAATCTGTTATAGTGATGAAAGGTCTTGTCCTTTAAAAACAATAGATAATAAGCAAACATCACTGCTGAGCATAGAATCATCTTGCCAAAATAAAGTAATATTGGTTCCATTATTCCTTGTTTTTAAGTTCGTTTAATAAAAGCTCCAAATCTTTCACACTGATTTCATTTTCTTCTACCAAAAACGAAACAGCATTGGTATATGACCCTTCGAAATAATTCTTAACCAGGCTTCTGATAGATTTTCCGCTGTAATTCTCTTTACTTATCAAAGGAAAATATTCGTGCTGTCTTCCAAAAGTTTTGTAATTCACAAATCCTTTTTCCATCAGTATTTTAAGAATCGTGGAAATCGTATTGGTATGTGGTTTTGGTTCAGGAAACAATTCTAAAACGTCTTTTAAGAATCCTTTCTCTATCTGCCAAAGGTACTGCATTACCTGTTCTTCTGCTTTGGTTAACTTATTCATATTCATTTACT
Source organism: Epilithonimonas zeae (assembly GCF_023278365.1). Lineage (NCBI taxonomy): Bacteria > Pseudomonadati > Bacteroidota > Flavobacteriia > Flavobacteriales > Weeksellaceae > Epilithonimonas > Epilithonimonas zeae. The sequence continues at coordinate 1,611,289 of NZ_CP075338.1, forward strand.
TTAAAAAACAATCAATCTTATATCACTAAAAACTTAGTAATACAAATGTAGGATTAATTTTAATTCATACAACTATTTTTATAGTTAAAAGAAGTTAAAAACTATAACTTATTGGTTTTCAGCTTGTAAATTTAATAAAAGTATTAATTTCAAAAATTATTAAAATAATACTTGACTTGAGATGAATTAGCCGTATATTTGCAGTCCAATATCGCGAGGTAGAGCAGTAGGTAGCTCGTCGGGCTCATAACCCGGAGGTCGCACGTTCGAGTCGTGTCCTCGCAACCAATCCAAGAGAATCACAATTGTGGTTCTCTTTTTATTTATGGAAGAATTTGTTGTTTATGTTTTATATTCAGAGAAATTTGATAAAACCTACACTGTGTTTACTTCTAATCTTTTAGAAGATTTAAATCTCATAATTACTTAGCTAAATCTGGATATACAATTAAGTTTAGACCTTGGAATGTAATTCACGTAGAATTTTTCAACGAAAAGAAAGATGCAATGAAAAGAGAAAAATTTTTGAAAAGCGGACAAGGGAGATTATTCATCAAATCTTTGATTCGATAATTGGAGGGCTCATATCCGCCAAAGGCGGACGCACTTTCGAGTCTTGTCCTCGCAACCAAACTAAGAGAATCACAATTGTGGTTCTATTTTTTATTTAAATACCCTCAAGAAAAGAATTAGTTAAAATAAATATCTCGCAGATTGAGCAACTATTGAAGATAATAGGTATTTAAAAATCAGTTCAATAAGCCCAATCTGCAAGAATTTAAAATTCGTCAGTAAAATCAGTAAAAAAATAAAAACAACAAATCACTTGACTTGCATTAAAAAAGTTGTATATTTGCAGAACAATATCGCGAGGTAGAGCAGTAGGTAGCTCGTCGGGCTCATAACCCGGAGGTCGCACGTTCGAGTCGTGTCCTCGCAACCAATCCAAGAGAATCACAATTGTGGTTCTCTTTTTATTTATGGAAGAATTTGTTGTTTATGTTTTATATTCAGAGAAATTTGATAAAACCTACACTGTGTTTACTTCTAATCTTTTAGAAAGATTTAAATCTCATAATTACTTAGCTAAATCTGGATATACAATTAAGTTTAGACCTTGGAATGTAATTCACGTAGAATTTTTCAACGAAAAGAAAGATGCAATGAAAAGAGAAAAATTTTTGAAAAGCGGACAAGGAAGATTATTTATCAAATCTTTGATTCGATAATTGGAGGGCTCATATCCGCCAAAGGCGGACGCACGTTCGAGTCGTGTCCTCGCAACCAATCCAAGAGAATCAATTATTTTGATTCTCTTTTTTTTATTTAAATCAATTCATACCTTTGACTATGGCAAAAATATTAAAAATATACCCGCAAAACCCGCAAGAAAATTTAATAGACGAAGCCGTAAAAGTACTTCAAAACGGTGGTGTTATCATTTATCCTTCGGACACGATTTATACGATTGGTTGTGATATCTACAATCACAAAGCAATGGAAAGACTCGCTCAGATCAAAGGAATCAAGATTGACAAGCAGAAATTTTCAATCATTTGTAATGACTTGAGTCATCTTTCAGAATTTACAAAACCGATAGAAACTTCAACTTTCCGTTTCCTGAAAACACATCTTCCCGGTGCATTTACATTTATTTTAGAAGCTAACAGAAATCTACCTACGGCTTATAAAGGAAATAAAACCGTTGGAATCCGTGTTCCTGACCATATTGTTCCACAAATGATTGTAGAGAAATTGGGACACCCGATTGTTTCCACTTCCATCCACGATGATGATGAGATTTTGGAATATTCTACAGACCCGGAATTGATTGCCGAGAAATACGATAAATTGGTAGATTTGGTCATTGATTCTGGTTACGGAGACAACGTCGCATCCACTATTGTGGACTTAACTTCCGGCGAACCAGAAATCATTAGACAAGGAAAAGGTATTCTTTAATTCTAAGTTTAGATTCAAAGTTTCGTATCATTAATAAGCTTGAACCTCAAACTATAAACTTTAAACTACATAATGAAATTCATAACATCGCCTGCGAAATTGATGAACATAGAGAATTCTACAGAATTTTTAAAAAGTACAACACCTAAATTTATCAAGGACTCAGAATTTATCCAATCCTTTTTGAAGGAAAAATCTCCAAAATATCTTTCTGAATTAATGGAAATTTCTCCGAAACTGGCAGACGAAAATTGGGAACGCAACCAAAAATGGTCTTCAAAACCGACGACTAAAAACTCGGCGCCGGCAATGTTTGCTTTCACAGGTGAAGTTTATCGAGGTCTTGATGCAAAAACTTTGGACGAAAAAGCTGTGAAATTTTTGGAGAAAAACTACAGAATCTTATCCGGGCTTTATGGACTTTTGAAACCTTCTGACAAAGTGATGTTGTATCGTTTGGAAATGGGAAGACCCTTCCAGTTCGATTCTTATAAAAACCTCTACGAATTCTGGACTGAAAAAGTGACAGAGCAAATCAATTCTGAATTAAAAAAAGGTGAACTTTTGATCAACCTTGCAAGTACAGAATATTTTAAAGTCATTGACAGAAAAAAATTGAAGTCGAAAGTGATTGATTTTGAATTTAAGCAAATTCAGCCTGATGGGAAATTGAAAACGATTGTTGTCTATACAAAACACGCTCGTGGTTTGGTGCTTCGTTTTTGTGCAGAAAATAACGTTCAGACTTTGGATGAATTAAAAACTTTCAATTATGAGAATTATTTGATTGATGAAAAGCTGTCGACTGAAACTAATTTGGTTTTCACAAGGTAAATATTGAAATATAAATCTCGCAGATTTTTGCTGATTTTGCAAATTTAAAATATGACAATTTCCGAACTTAAAATTCTTTTTCAGAACGAGCTTTCTGAGCTTTATTCCAAATCAGAAATTGAAGAATTATTATCTATTTTTTGTGAACATTTTATTGAACTAAATAAAATTGAATTGAGACAAAATCTCGATAAAGATTTATCTGAGCTTGATTCCGAAAAATTTTCTAAAGCTATTTTTGAATTGAAAACAGGAAAACCTTTTCAACAAATTCTCGGTGAAACTGAGTTTTATGGAATGAAATTCTTCGTCAATGAGCACGTTCTGATTCCAAGACCAGAAACGGAGGAATTGCTGGAATTAGCGATTAAGAAGATACAAGAGAAAAGTAAAAAGAATCAAGTTTTTAATGATGGGCTTCGAGAGCCTCAGCCTGACAATGCTGATAGTTTTGAACAAGAAAACTTTCAAACTCTCAAACTCTCAAACTCTCAAACTACTCTCAAACTCAAGATTCTTGATATTGGAACTGGAAGTGGAATCATTCCGATCGTTTTGAAAAAATATTTTCCTGAAGCGGAAGTTTCTACTATAGATATTTCTGAAGATGCTTTGAAAATTGCTAAGAAAAATGCTGATTTTCATAACGTTGAAATCAATTTCATCAACAAAGATTATCTGAATGAAGTCTTCGACTCCGCTCAGACTGACAACGATATTTTTGATGTCATTATCAGCAATCCGCCTTATATTGGAATTGAAGAAAATATTGAAATTGAAGAGTCAGTGAAAGGTTTTGAGCCTAATATTGCACTCTTCTCTCCTACTTCCGATGCTTTGATTTTTTACAGGAAAATTGCAGAAGATTCTGAAAATCATCTTTCTGAAAACGGAATGATTTTTCTGGAAATCAATCAGAAATTGGGAAAAGAAACTTTGGATTTGTTCCAGAATTTCTCCGAGTCTATTCTCTTAAAAGATATTTCGGGAAACGATAGGATGATTTTTGCGAGAAAATAGTTTTGAACACAAAGCCCACAAAGATTTTTTGTAAATCCTATGTTGTTAAGTTCACAATGGCGCTTCGCTTAGAAAAGATTTTAGTGAGATTTTGAAATCGGTGGAAGAAGGGAAAAACCTCAACATAGCCCCGATGGGAGCGGCATCCTTTTTTTGTAAAAAAAAGATATAGCGGACAGCGGGTTAGAAAAGTTCTAACAAAACTGAAAATTTGATGCTCCTAAAAAACTATCCTGTCAAAATTTGATGAATTTTCGCCCTTCAGGGAAGGCGAATTTTCATTTTTAACCAATTCTTTTTTTGACAAAAATTTCGTAAGACAAATATATCAATGGTAAAGCCATAATCCCGATGTATAAAGCGTTTTGTTGCGCCAATTCTGGATAAGCAATCACAGCGTATACCAATCCGAAAAATGCGCCACCGAGATGCGCTGCGTGACCGATGTTGTCGTTTTGTCTTGGATTCAGCATCATATAAACGGAATATCCGAAATACAAAGTCCCAAACAAAAAGCCTGGGATAAACCAAATTTCAATTTCTCTGGGAGCCAAAGCTACAGCAGCAAATAAGATTCCTGAAACACCTCCACTAGCTCCAATTGCGGAATAAAACGGTACATTTTTGTAGTGGTAAAGACAAAATAAATTACCTAAAATAATGGAACCCAGATAAATTGCTAAAAATCCGCCTACTCCAAATCCGCCTAGCCCATCTTGGTAATAATCAACAGGAATCAATACTATAGGTGCAAAAATGTACAGTGTGTACATATTGAAAAACAAGTGCAGGAAATCTGCATGGAGAAAGCCGGAAGACAGCAATCTGATGTATTCTTTTCTTCTCTGAATTGCGCTAACCTCGAATTTGTATTTTTGGAATAATTCGGGGTTTTGGAATCCGATGTAACTTGTGACACAAGTGATTACGATTATGAGGAGTAAAATGATGTTCATTTTTAATTTTTGATTTTAATTAATTTTCGTCTTCTTCAAAGAGACTTCCGATTGTTCCGCCGTCATCATCTAAATCTTGTCCGATTTTTTCTTCGATTTCCGGTTCTTCTTCAATGATTTCCGGTGGTTCCGGAATGGTGATATTGATGTTTTTGACTTTATCTTTGGTCAATTGATTTCCAATTGCCTTGATTCCTTTCACTGCGATAAACTCATCCAAATCTATACTTTCTGATTCTTTTTGTTTGCCTTTGATGGTTGGATAAATTAATTCCGCAATCGCTCCGACTTCTGTGGTTACAAATTCTAAAAACGATTTTGGATTCTCGTTGCTAAAGAACGATTGAACATTGCTTGTGTTCTCCAAAAGGAAACGTTTAACGAAATATTTATCTTTCTCACCGTCGAAATAGATACAAGTGATTGGCTGTTCCGGTTTCCATTTTTCGAGAATCAAGTAATCATCATCAAAACGATTCATCAAATCGAAAGATACTAATTTGGTTTCGCCTTGAGAATTGATGGTTAGAATCTTGTCATCACCTTTGAAACTCCCGAGCAGACTTCCTCTTCCATCAGCATTCAAACGACGTACAGAATCATCGAACCAAATTTTTCTAGGTGCTAAAGTGGAAACGCCTTCTTCTTTGAGGTCGACTTTCTTTACAGCATATTTGGTGACCAAATTACCTTTGGAATCACGACCTTTGATCATGACATCAGAGAAATCTATATCAATTTTATTCTTTCTGACTCTTGCATTTGGTTTTAACAAAACAGAAACAACTTCTGCTTCTCCATTTGGATTAGCCGAAAAATAGAGCATTTCTGAGTATTTTTTATCTGAGGCTAATTTATAATCCGTATTTCTGGTAACACCTGTAACAGAAAAACGTTTCATATAATATGGACCTTCTCGACCTTCACGATAGATTGAGTTATAAACTGTACGCTTGTCATTCTTTTTCCAAATCGCAACGTGTACAATATTTTTACCGATGAATGTTTTGCCTTCAACCTTTACAACTTTCATCGTTCCGTCTTTCTGGAATGTGATAATATCATCGATATCAGAACAATCGAACAAATATTCGTCTTTTTTGAGAGATGTTCCGATAAAACCTTCTTCCCGATTGACATACAGTTTTTCGTTGGCTACAGCTACTTTACTTGCATCAATCGTATCGAAAATTCTAAGTTCGGTTCTTCTTTCTTTTCCTTTTCCGTACTTTTTCTGGATATTGGTATAATAGTCTATCGCATAGGCAATCAGATTCGCTAAATGATGTTTCACTTGCTCAATCTTACCCTCCAAAGCCAGAATGTTTTCCTTGAATTTATCCAAGTCAAAACGCGAAATTCTCTTGATTCGGATTTCTGTCAACTTAACAATATCCTCTTCTGTTACAGCTCTCAAAAGATGTTTGGTGTGAGGCTTCAAACCTTCATCAATGGTTTTGATGACATCTTCCCAAGATTTAACTTCCTCAATATCGTGATAAATTCTATTCTCGATAAAAATTCTTTCTAATGAAGAAAAATGCCAGCTTTCCTGGAGTTCGTGAAGTTCAATCTCCAATTCTTTTTTAAGCAAAGCAACCGTATGATCTGTGTTGTGCTTCAGAATATCAGAAACTGAAAGAAACATTGGCTTATCACCAACAATTACACAGGCATTTGGAGAAATCGGAACTTCACAATCTGTGAAAGCGTAAAGCGCATCAATCGTTTTATCTGGCGAAACATCCGGATGAAGATGAATATTAATCTCAACAACATCGGACGTATTATCTTCTATTTTTTTAATCTTAATCTTACCTCTTTCATTGGCTTTCAGAATACTGTCGATAATATCACCTGTATTCTTTGAAAAAGGTAATTCTGTAATGGTAAGCAAATGTTTTTCTTTCTGAGAAATCCTCGCTCTCGCTCTTATTTTCCCACCTCTGTGACCATCGTTATAATTGGAAACATCCAACATTCCCGCGGTTAGGAAATCCGGATATAATTCAAACTTTTTGCCCTTGAGATAAAGAACAGACGCATTAATTAACTCATTAAAGTTATGAGGCATTATTTTCGTAGAAAGTCCTACCCCAATTCCTTCAACACCTTGAGCCAAAAGCAATGGAAATTTTACCGGAAGGTCAATTGGTTCATTATTTCTACCATCGTAAGACTTAGTCCAGTGCGTTGTCTTTGGGTTGAAAACAACATCTAAAGCAAACGGCGTCAACCTTGCTTCGATATATCTTGCAGCCGCTGCGGAATCACCTGTATAGATATTTCCCCAGTTTCCTTGGGTATCTATCAATAATTCTTTTTGACCAATCTGAACCATAGCATCGGTAATTGACGCATCACCGTGAGGGTGATACTTCATCGTATTCCCGACAATGTTCGCAACCTTGTTGTAACGACCATCTTCCAACTCTCTCATAGAGTGCATAATTCTACGTTGAACAGGCTTCAAACCATCAAAAATAGAAGGAATTGCTCTATCAAGAATTACGTAGGATGCATAATCTAAAAACCAATCTTTATACAGTCCCGAAACTTTTTTCAGGCTCTCTTCGTGATGTGTACTTTCTTCCATTAAACTGCAACTGTATTATCTTCGTTTTCGTGCCCAATTTCGTTATTGGTCTTTACTACTTTATTTAAAGAAAATTTCAAATCTTTTACTTGCTTTTTGCTGAGATAATTGATATCATATTTCAAAATGGTAATATGATTTTTTTTACTGCTGACATAAACATACAACCTCTTGAAAATAAAAGCATTAACAATATTATATTTTATTAATTTGTATTTTGGAAATTCATCTTTTGCGTTTTTTTTGGCCAATAGATAGAGAATATGATTATTTCTAAAATTGAGTGCTTCGCCATCACTGTCATATTCAAAAATAGGTCTGCCGAATAAATAAAGTAATAAAAACAGTAAGCAGGGAGCTGCTAATAAAACCCAAGCTTTTTTACCGAAAATATCAAACTTATTGATTTCCAGAATATAAGCTATAACACCCAAAATAAAAACTATCCCCACAAGTGAGTATATGAAGCTAAAATAGGCATATCTATTTCTATTACTGAGTCGCATTATGCAGATTCTAAATTTTTCTTCTTATCAATATTGGAGTCGTCTTCCACCACCAGATTATCCAAAATGAACAATTGTCTGTCTGGTGTATTTTTACCCATATAAAATTCTAAAAGCTGATCAATAGTTTGATCCTTTCCAAGAACAACAGGTTCTAATCTAATATCTTTTCCAATAAAATGCTTAAACTCGTCAGGAGAAATCTCACCTAACCCTTTGAATCGGGTGATTTCAGGATTTTTACCTAATTCATCCAAAGCTTTCAATCTTTCTGAATCCGAGTAACAATATCTCGTTTCCTTCTTGTTTCTAACTCGGAAAAGTGGTGTTTGCAAAATATACAAATGTCCATTCTTTATCAAATCTGGGAAAAACTGAAGGAAGAATGTAATCATCAATAACCTGATGTGCATCCCATCGACATCGGCATCTGTAGCGATAATCACGTGATTGTATCTTAGATCTTCAAGACTTTCTTCAATGTTAAGCGCCGCTTGCAAAAGGTTGAATTCCTCATTCTCATAAACCACTTTTTTCGTCAGTCCATAACAGTTCAGAGGTTTACCTTTCAATGAAAAAACAGCCTGTGTTTCTACATCTCTGGACTTGGTAATAGAACCAGAAGCCGAATCTCCCTCGGTAATGAAAATCATTGTTTCTGATTTTCTAGATGCTTTCTGATCATTATAATGATGACGGCAGTCTCTCAGTTTTTTATTGTGAAGCGACACTTTTTTCGCTCTTTCTCTTGCTAGCTTCTGAATTCCGGAAAGTTCTTTTCTTTCTCTTTCCGAAATCATTATTTTTTTGAGAATTGCCTCTGCCGTTTCAGGGTTTTTATGAAGGTAATTATCCAGCTTATTTTTAAGATAATTGATAACGAAAGTCTTGATGGTTTCCAATTCCTTCCCATCTCTATCCTGACCCATCGTTGCAGATCCCAGCTTTGTTTTGGTTTGGGACTCGAAGACAGGATTACCAACGTTGATATAAACAGCACCAATAATAGCTTTTCTAATATCAACCGCTTCAAAATTCTTATTAAAAAACTCCCTAACAGTTTTTACATAAGCTTCTTTAAAAGCATTTAAATGCGTACCACCTTGCGAAGTATATTGTCCATTAACAAAAGAAAAATAAGTTTCAGACTGCGATTTGTCAGAATGTGTAATCGCTACTTCCATATCTTCATCTTTGATATGAATGATTGGATAAACGATTTCGCCATCAATCTCTTCCTCCAACAAGTCTTTTAAACCATTTTGAGACTCGAATACTTCTCCGTTAAAATAAATTTTCAGACCTAAATTTAAGTAAGTGTAGTTGCGGAGCATTTTTTCCACATACTCATTCCTGAATTTGTAATTGATAAAAATACTTTCATCGGGAATAAAAGTAATTTCGGTACCATTTCTATCGGAAGTTTCAGCTTCGTCGTGTAAAATATCTAATTTTCCTTCTCTGAATTCTGCGACTCTGGTTTTGCCCTCGCGGACAGATTTTACTTTAAAATAAGTGGACAAAAAGTTTACTGCTTTTGTACCCACACCATTCAATCCAATCGATTTTTTGAACGCGCCATCGTCATATTTTCCACCTGTATTCATAATGGAAACCACATCTACGATTTTCCCCAAAGGAATTCCTCGACCATAATCACGTACGATGACACTACCATCCTTGATTTTCACATCAATTCTTTTTCCTGCTTTCATCCTAAACTCATCAATAGAGTTATCCAGCACTTCTTTGAGCAAAATATAAATTCCGTCATCAACCGATGATCCGTCACCCAATTTTCCAATATACATCCCAGGTCTCAGCCTGACATGCTCTCTTGGTTCGAGAGTTCGGATATTGTCTTCGGAATAATTTGCAGGATTGATTTCGCTCATAAAATTGAATTTCTAAAAAAACGTTTAGATTGGTAAGAATCGGTAACTCACAAATTTAACGAAATGGATTTTAATTTGAAAGTTTTGTGGATAATTTTTTAGTTACATTTTTCTGAAATCCACTAATGAAAAAAGCCTTCAAACTGAAGGCTTTTAAAATTTATTTTTTGATAATTTTCTTAGAGATAATTTCTGATTTTGTATGAACATTCAGAATATATTGTCCAACGGGAAGTTTACTAATATCAGCTTCAGAAGCTTTATTTTCTAAAACCATTTTTCCATTCATGTCAAAAATTCTGATTTTTTCTATATATTCTAAACCTTTGATTTTCACTAAATCTGAAGCCGGATTTGGATAAACTTGAAGTTTAGTTTTGTTTAAATCTGAAACTGCCAATATATCCTCGTCAACCACCTTTACATTATCGATGATTAAAACTAAAAGATCTGTGCAATTGTAATGTCTGAAAACGACTTGAATATCCTGACCTGCGAAATCTGTAACGTCTATCATCACATGCTTCGCCTCATCCATATATCCCGCATCCAAAGTTTCTTCAAAAACTGGCGTTTCAGTTCCAGTAAAGGTAGAATTTGCAGGAATCACATAGACTGCATAATGCTCTTGAAACACTTCATCATCAAAAGCACCAACATCAAATTTCAAATTCAATTGCTTTCCATTATTAGAATCACTTGGTAAAGAGATTACCGGACTTGTAAGCGTATTATCTGGCGTGAAAGCTTCAAAATACCAAGACCACGATGTAGCATAATATCCCGTGAAAGCATCTACCGAACTATTATCGAATTCCCATTTTTGTCCATTTCCATCACGATCCGTGTTAATCCACGCATTTCGTCCTGCTTCTGTTTCAAAATCTTCATTGAAAATAATGTTTTGAGCAGATATTGCCAAACTAGACATTAAGAAAGAAGCCAATAGTAATTTTTTAGTCATACTTTTTTATTTTTTAATTCTTGCTAAAGTACAAATAAAAAACTCCCGACAAATCGAGAGTTTTTAATCTTTATAATATGATGAATCAATTACACATTAAATCTAAAATGCATAATATCTCCATCCTGAACAACATATTCTTTTCCTTCCACAGATAGCTTTCCAGCTTCTTTCACTTTCGCTTCCGTTCCGTAAGTCATATAGTCATTGTACTTAATCACTTCTGCACGGATAAAACCTTTCTCAAAATCTGTATGGATTACACCAGCAGCTTGCGGCGCAGTCCAACCTTGACCAATAGTCCAGGCTCTAACTTCTTTAACGCCAGCTGTGAAATAAGTCTGCAATTTCAAAAGATCGTAAGCTTTTCTGATCAATCTATTAACACCTGGCTCTTCCAGACCAAGCTCTTCCAAAAACATTTGTCTTTCTTCGAAAGTTTCCAGTTCATTGATATCAGCTTCGATTTGAGCTGCTAAAACTACAACTTCAGCGCCCTCGCTTTTAGCCATCTCTTCAATTTTAGCAATCCAATCGTTTCCGTTTTTTATAGAATTTTCATCTACATTACAAACATAAAGAACCGGTTTGTTGGTCAATAACTGAACTTCTCCAATAATTGATTTTGTAAAATCATCCGTCGAAAACTCTCTGGCATTTTTTCCATCCTCAACAAATTTTTGAAGATTTTGCAACGTTTCAAAAGTTAAAACATCTTCTTTTTTACCAGACTTGATGAATTTCTTAGCTTTATCAACTGCTTTTCCGATAGTTTCCAAATCCTTCAACTGCAATTCTATATCGATGATTTCTTTGTCTCTCAAAGGATCTACAGAACCTTCTACGTGGATAATATTACCATTATCAAAACATCTCAAAACGTGGATAATAGCTTCACACTCACGGATATTTGCTAAGAATTGATTTCCCAAACCTTCACCTTTACTTGCTCCTTTTACCAAACCAGCAATGTCCACAATCTCTACAACTGCAGGCAAAACACGCTCAGGATTGACGATTTTTTCCAATTCGAAAAGTCTTGGATCCGGAACGGAAACTGTTCCTAAGTTAGGTTCAATCGTACAAAACGGATAATTTGCAGATTGTGCTTTGGCGTTGCTAAGACAGTTAAAAAGGGTTGATTTTCCTACATTCGGAAGACCTACGATTCCACATTTCATAAAATAAGGTTTAAGGTTTTGGGTTTAAGGTTCAGAGTTAAAAAATTTTGAACAATAAACTTTGAACTTTCAGTGCGCAAATATACTATTTTGAATTTGATTTTTCTACTTTTACAATCTTAATTATGAGCAGAAAAAAACGCGAATATCAATCCTCCGAACTTGTGAATTCTTTCGCCAGAATCTATGGCTTTGAGGATAAACTGAAAGCTTTTGAGATTAAGGATTTTTTGGAAGATTATCTTTCCAGCGATCTTTTTTCAGAAATCGAAATGGTGAATTTAAAAGAAAAAGTATTGGTTTTGAGAATCAAATCCCCTCTTCTGAAAAACGATTTCCGAATGAGAAAATCATTTTTTCTAAAGAAATTTCAGGAAGTTTTAAAAGACGAATCTTTGATCAATGATCTTCTGATTTTGTAGAAATATCCTGAATCATTCTTTTACTTTTCTCGTCTAGTCTAGACCTCAAAGGGAAGAAAAACCTGAATGGATTTTTTACGAAATATCTGAAAATCTCTTTAAAAATCTCTCTGGCTTCATTCATCTCCACTTTTCGGCTTCGGAAAGCTAGCAACATCGACAATCCAAAACTAACCGCGAAATTGAAAAATCCAATAACAAAAACCGTGACAAAGGAAATCCAAAATGTGTAAGAACTTACCACAAAATCTTTTCCATATAAACCTAAAGCAAAATTTCCAGCCGCGAAAGTAATGTGACGGATATCTAAATCAAGACCCAAGAAGAGTCCAATTGGTGCAGTTGCTCCTAGAAAAACACCAAACCAAAAATTGGAAACAATTCCTGCCCAATTCTTTGAATAATAATCAGATAGACGTTTTGCTATACTTTGACCAAAGAAATAATTGATAAACGGATTTTTTGCAATCCTTCTCGGAATCTGATAAAAAACTGAATTATTACTGATATTACCAGAAATCACCCCTGAAATAAAAAGGAAAACTCCTGCGATACAAGCATGTAAAATAGCTTTGGAATCAAAAGGATTAAGATCATAGAGCAATTTCGAAGATTTTTCGAAAGCAAAATTCTGTTTAAAAAGAATTTCTAATCCATAAATGATTATCAATGAAACAGGAAATGACAACAGAACATTTCCGACAAATGCAATAAACTGTGACCTAAACAGCTGAGAAACCACGTGCGCAAATTCTACATAAGTATTTTTATTATCGCCTTCTGAGAGAACTTTTGCCATAGTTGCTGCCGTCATCGCAGGCTGTTTGGTTGCCAAAGTAAAACGCATCAGATATATCATCACAAATCCCATCGCATAATTCATAGAAAACAAAAATGCGTGCGCAAAATCACTGGCAGGAACATAGCTGTAAAGCATCTTCAGAACACAAAGCGCTCCGACAATAACACCACCTCCAGAAGCTTTCCAAAACATTTTCATGTAAGCCTTGAAAGTGGATGTGATATAATGCGTTCCTGTTTCCGCAGTGTGATTTGTAATGAGATGCGACATCAATCTCGTACTATCAGAAACCAAATCCCGAAGATTATTTTTATGAGATTTGTATTTGATAATATTAAAAAACAGTTGTTTCGAATTGATCAAATAATCTTTTTCTTCATCAACAACAAATAATTTAATAATATCAGCCATTCTTTGTAGCTGTTGTCTGATTTTTAGTAATGACTGGTTGGTCTTGCTGGAAATTCCGTATTTTGAGGAATTTTTGAAAGCAATAGTGACAAAATCAAGGCACTGCTCTAGATAAATCTTGGTTTGCTTATAAATTTCATCTGAAGAAGTTAATTTAAAATTTGAACTCTCTTTGAATTTGGCATTCAGCAAATCCAACTCATTCTGTAGAGCTAAAAATGGATTATCAAAATTTCTATATTCCGGAACCATTTTCATCACTTCAACATCCAAAGCGTTTCCAATAACCCGCCAAGCCAAAATATTAATTGAAAAAAGCAATTCCTTTTTGACGTGATTATTATTGATAAACTGATCAATTTTCAATAATTGAAAAAGTTCATCCATCTTGTCTTCTGGCGAATTCTGAAAAAACTGAAGGTCTTTTCTCGGTGTCACCAGAACATTATCCACCAAATACCAAATCGTTTTCTCATTTTCTATCGGTGGCAAAACTTTGTTAAGGATTCTTTTTTTGAATTCTGGGTAAAAAGCATTTTCAGAAAGAATATCCGCCTCGGTCAACGAAAGATTGAACGGCCGATCTTTAAAAACATTATAAATATAATAAATCAGATTCTCCTTAATCTTATCATTATCCTTCAAATAAGCCGTGAAGACATCAAGGTCTTCTCTTTTAAGACTCGAGATAATTTCCGATAAAGGCTGTAAAGACACAGTCTCATTTCTTTCACTAAAATGATTTTTCAGAATAGTGCTGAAACTGTCTTTATTAAGTAATCTAATCGCCATATTACTACAAAAGTAATTATTTCAGAACAATATTGTTCATTTGGCGCATAATCCAGTTGTGTTTTTTGTTAAGATATGGACTAGGATTTTTTGGATCGTATTTTTTTGGGTTCGGTAAAACAGCCGCAATCCACGCGGCTTGGCTTTTGGTTAAATCTTTTGCCGGTTTATTGTAATAATATTGAGAAGCAGCCTCAATCCCAAAAACACCTTGCCCCATTTCAATCGAATTGAGATATCTTTCAAGAATAATATCTTTTCCCCAAATTTTTTCTATGATGAATGTATAAACAGCTTCCAGACCTTTTCTAAACCAACTTCTGCCCTGCCAAAGAAAAACATTTTTTGCAGTTTGTTGAGAAATAGTACTTCCTCCTCTTACAACCTTTCCTTTCTTATCGTTTTTTTTCAAGGCTTTTTCGATTTGTTTATAATCAAAGCCATTATGTGTAAAGAACAATTGATCCTCTGAAGCAATTACAGCTTTTTTGATATTGCTTCCCATATCTTCATAAGAAATATAATCACGATGTAGCTTTCCGTATTTTATAAGACCTCCTAATTGCGTTAATGTAATTGGTGGATTAAAGAATATTCCGAAAATCACGAATAGAACATTCGCTACAATAAGAATAAAAAACAGTTTCTTGATAAACTTCCACATTATAAAAGAGTAATTTTCAGCGAAAATAAAACAAAATTATTTTTTATCAACTCAAAATTTAATTTTAAAAATTAATTAAAACAAAAATTGGAGAATCAAAAAGCTATTGAAAGCTGAAATCTAAAACTTTACACAGAACAGAAATGATGATAACGATAAAGAAAAATAGAAAATCATAAAACCCAAAACTTTTGAACTTTGTAAGCTCATTATTTTTTTGATTTTGCCTGTAGCGTCTTTCTAATTCTTGTCTTTCCTCCAATTTAGTTTTGTAGGAATATTTTCTATCATTCATCATTTATAAGGAGTCGTTTTATTACCAATTACCTGAAGTTTTTATTTTGGACTGCAAATATTAGAAAAATATTGATACAAAAAACATATTAAAGAAAAAAAATGAAAAATTAATATCATATTCCAATATGACTGATAAAAATTAAACAATAATTATAAAATATTTAATAAATGAATAAATAAAAAACAAATAGAAATTTTAGATTTGAAATAAAAAAAACTCACAATAAATATTGTGAGTTTTAAAGTGAGCGCGAAAGGATTCGAACCTTTGACCGTTCCGATTGGAATCGGGATTCTCTATGCATTTGAGCCCTTAATTAGTTGTGAAATCTTCACTTTGCTTTTCCAAGATTTGATTTGCAATTCCCTTTTGTATGCAACACTTTTATCAGAAAAAACTTCATAGTAAACAATTTTCCAATCTTTAGCCTTTGCAGTAAATCCAGAATGATTAGATAAATGCTTCCGCAATCGCTCCTGCAATTCTTCGGATATATGACCAACGTAGAATTTGTTGAGTATTTCTGAAAAAAGAATATAAACCTTAAACATATTTGAAAACGAAAAAACCCCACAATAAATTATGGGGTTCTTGTGAGCGCGAAAGGATTCGAACCTTTGACCGTCTGCTTAGAAGGCAGATGCTCTATCCAGCTGAGCTACGCACCCGAAGGTTGTTTTGAGTGATTCTCTTCCCGAAGACCGTTCCGATTAAAATCGGAATGCTCTATCCAGCTGAGCTACGCACCCATTGTAATTTTTTAAATTACCAAAATTGTCGGGGCGGCAGGATTCGAACCTGCGACCTCCTGGTCCCAAACCAGGCGCGATGACCGGACTACGCTACGCCCCGAAGATTAAGACTTTATAATCAAATCCAGAATACTAGTCTTATGATATAAAAAAAGAGACCAACCGATCTCCAATTTGTGAGCGCGAAAGGATTCGAACCTTTGACCGTCTGCTTAGAAGGCAGATGCTCTATCCAGCTGAGCTACGCACCCATTGTAATTTTTTAAAATTACTAAAATTGTCGGGGCGGCAGGATTCGAACCTGCGACCTCCTGGTCCCAAACCAGGCGCGATGACCGGACTACGCTACGCCCCGATTAGCCATCTTTAGTTGCGGAGAGTAAGGGATTCGAACCCTTGGAACCGTTTCCAGTTCGCTTGTTTAGCAAACAAGTCCTTTCGGCCTCTCAGGCAACTCTCCTTGCAGTTTCAGGGACAAGTATTATCCCGTTATTGCGAGTGCAAATATAGAAGACTTTTGCGTAACTACCAAAATTTTTTATTTATTTTTTTTCATATTTTTGAATCATAAAAATAAACTTAAAACTAGTACGAATGCGTAATTCATTATATCTCATAACCTTAGGAACGTTAATTATTTCTTGCGGAACACAACAAAAAACTGCAAAAAAAATTAGTCCAACGCTTCCCAATGCTCCAAAACCAATTGTTCAGGTAAAAAAACCGGAAATAAAAGAGGAAGACGGAGAATATTACAGAGTTAATATTGCTGATATTACTAAGAATGACAACACTGCAAGTTATGGTTCTATTGTAAGTGCAAACCCTGCAGGATTCAAAATTGTAAAAACTTATTTTCCTGCTATTGGACAAAATTTCAGACAGAGATATGTAATTTTACATTACACTGTTCTTAATGATGAGAAATCTATCGCAACTTTGACACAGCAATCCGTAAGCGCCCATTATCTAGTAAGTACGCTTCCTGACAAAGAAATTTATCAATTGGTGGATGAAAACAAAAGGTCTTACCATGCAGGCGTTAGCAATTGGAGAAAAGACCAAAACCTGAACGACACCTCTATAGGAATTGAAATTGTAAATCTTGGTTACACAACAGATTCTTTGAATAACCGTGTTTTTTACCCTTATCCAGAAGAACAGTTCAAAAAAGTGGCAGCTTTGGTAAAAGATATTGTGACGAGATATAATATTCCGCCAACTAATATTTTAGCCCATTCTGATATTGCGCCAACCAGGAAACAAGATCCAGGTCCACTTTTCCCTTGGAAAAGGCTTTATGATGAATATCAAATCGGGATGTGGTATGATGAAACAGCGAAGCAAACTTTCCTCAATCAAATATTAACAACCAACGATATTGCCTTACAATACAATAATCCGGAATTTGTTTCTAAAATCCAGCAGCAATTGGTTCAGTTTGGATACACTTTGTCGGTTAATGGTGTTTGGGATAAAACAACAAAACAAACGATTGAGGCTTTCCAATTTCATTTCCGACCGAGCGATTACAGTGGAATTTTAGATGCAGAAACCTGGGCGATTTTGCAGGCTTTGATTCAGAAATATCCGCAAAAGTAGATGAACATTACTTTAAAAACCGAGAGGCTTACTTTAAGACCTATTTCTGAAAGTGATATTGAAAACATTTATAACTTACAAAGTTTAGAAGAAACTGCTAAATATAACACTTCCAAAATTCCCGAAAATCTCAACGAAACTAAAATCACAGTTGAGAATTGGATTCTTGAAAATGACCAAGAGAATCCTAAGAAATTCACATTTGCGATTGATTTGACAGATGATGAAAAATTCATTGGATTGATTGGAATCAATTTAGGAAAAGAACATTATCGAAATGCGGAAATCTGGTTTCAGTTTGATTATAGATTTTGGAATAAAGGTTACGCAACAGAAAGCTTAAGGAAAATCATTGAATTTGGTTTCGAAGCCTTGAAGCTTCATAGGATTGAAGCTGGTTGTGCCGTTGATAATATTGGTTCATTCAGTGTTTTAGAAAAAGTTGGAATGTTTCGAGAAGCTCATACCAGGCAATTGCTTCCACTTAAATCTGGTTGGTCAGATAATTATGGTTATGCGATTTTATCTACTGATGAGCGAAAATGAACAAGCCTCGAAAAATTAATTTCGAGGCTTGTTTATATTAATAAAAATCCTACTTACTCAACAAAAGAGAAACCCACTCTTCTCTCTGGATTTTCTTTTCAAGCTTCAGATTTTGTTCGGTGCAAACTTCCAGAATATCATCAACGTCAAAGAAACAAAGTCCAGACAGCAACAATTTTCCGCCATCTTCCAAAACTGAAACGTAAGTCGGAATATCGGAAATCAGAATATTTCTGTTGATGTTCGCCAAGATGATCTCGAATTTTTCTTTGCCCAGATTATCAGCTGTTCCCAGTTCGATGTCCAATTCTACTTTGTTACGTTGTGCATTTTCTTTGGAATTTTCCACAGACCATTCATCGATGTCAATGGCAACGGTTCTTGCCGCCCCTTTTTGCTTGGCAAAAATCGCTAAAACAGATGTTCCGCAACCCATATCAAGAACTTTTTTGTTATCCAAATCCATATCCAGCATCTGCTGAATCATCAAGTGCGTCGTAGGATGATGACCTGTTCCAAAAGACATTTTTGGCTGAATCACAATCTCGTGCATTTGTGGATTTGGTTCGTGGAATTCTGCTCGGATAAGGACTTTATCTTCAACATTAATCGGCGAAAAATTCTTTTCCCATTCTTCGTTCCAATTAATGTTCGGCATCTCCTCGTAGGTGTATGAAATCTCCACTTCTTCATTTTGCAGAAGGTAAATATTTTTCAAATCCTCTTCTTTAAAAAGGTCTTTTTGGATATAACCAAGAATACCGTCATATTCTTCTGTGAAGCTGTCAAAACCGATTTCTATCAGTTCTGCCATCAATATTTCGTTCCAGGGCTGGAGAGGTTTTATTTTGAAATTGAATTCCAGGTAAAGTGCCATTGTATAATTTTTTGCAAATTTAGGTTATTTTAAATTTTACGAAAATGAGAGTTCAACACAAAGGCACGAAGAAGTAATCTATAAAACCTGTTTTGAGGCACAAGGAATTATTTTCAATAATTAAGAAAAATTTTAATTTCCTAGTGCCTTAAAGCATCATTTAAATAAAAAGGTCTTGTGCCTTTGTGTTAAACTAATTCATCTTAATCTGATATGTAAATCCAACATGGAACCAGCGTCCAGGCATCGGAACCAGATTGGTTTCCACGTATTTTGCATTCGTCAAATTATTGATGAGAACATAGAAATTTAAATCTTTGTATCGGAAATTAAGTTGTTCATCCAACGTATTGTAGCTTCCGAGATTCACGCGCTCCGTATATCTGTAAATCAACTGATTGCTGAAAAACTTCAAAAATTTAACATCTACCTGACCAACAAATTGATGTCTCAAATTCTGCAAGGCATATCTGGATAACTCCTGATTTTTATATTGATTATCAAGATAAGTGTAATTCAATCTATAATTTAAAAAGTCAAATAATTGATGTTTAAATTCAGTTTCAAAACCTTTCAGATTGATTTTTCCAACATTTTCGGCAGTCCAAATACTTTCCGGAGTCTGTTTCAGCCAATCGATACCGTTATTAGTATTTCTAATAAATCCACTGACTTTCGCAAATATCTTCTGATTCTGGAAACGGTAACCTACTTCCGAAGACACTGAGTTTTCAGGTATCAAATTAGGATTTCCTTTCTCAGTAGGACTCACATAATACAAATCCGTGAAAGTCGGAATCCTGAACCCTTTAGAAATTGCGCCAAAGATTTTATGATTTTGATTAAATACATAACCCACATCCACGCCAGGATAAAAGAAATTCTGACCCGAATAATTTGCCCAACTTGCACCAGGATTGACTTCCAATTTTTGATTAAAAAATTTGAATTGATGGTCAAAAAACACCTGACTGACATCTCTTTTTCGCTCTCCAAGATTGTTGCTGGACAAAAATTCTCTTCGGAAATCCACACCAACATTGGTTGTTCCGAGTGATGATTCATAACTCGCATTCACGGTTCCGCCAACATTATTGCCGATGTGCATATTTCTGTACCCAGCAGGATTTGAACGTGTGTAAAGGTACATATCCTGTCCTCTTCGCCAATAAACACTAGAGTTGACAGACAATTGATTAAATTTCTGCTGATACTGCAAACTCACCACCGAAGCCTGGGTTTCCTCGTACTGATTAATCGCAGACGGTGATGCGTAAAAACCATTCGCACCAAATTTCTTCTCAGAAAAACCAGCCTGCAAGCTTATACTTCCTTCGTCCAGTTTTAATTTATTTTGATAGAAGAAATTCCTGATTTGATAATCTGTATTGAATCTGTAACCGTCCGAAGCGCCATTGCTCAGCGTCAGAAGATTGGTAAATTTTTCCGAACCGAATGTCGCCGAAGCCGACAAATCATAAGTCTTGAAATCGCCACCTTGTGCTTTGATCGTCACATTTTCTTCAGCAGAAGATTTCGTAACAATATTGATGACACCTGCGAAAACATTCTGACCGTAGAGTTTTGCCGATGAACCTTTCATAATTTCAATCCTTTCAACCGCCGAAATATCAAACGGAATATTGAATGTGTTATGACCCGTCTGAGAATCATTCATCCTGATGCCATTAATCAAAATCAAAACCTGCTCAAACGAACTTCCCCGAATCGAAATATCACTCTGAACTCCATTGGAACCTCGTCGTCTGATATCCAATCCCGAATGTAACTGCAACAATTCATCAATGCTTGTTGCCGGACTATTCTCGATTTGTTGTTTGGTTATAACAGTCACATTTTCATTCACATCATTGTACGGAATCGACAAAAATCGACCTTGTAAATTGACCTCATCGATTTCATTTTCTTTATTCTGCGCAAAGGCGTTGATTGATAAAACGACAGCTGACAAAGCCACAATTATTTTCTTCATAGTTTAATTTCCTTTCAGATAATCGGGCGCAAATATAGAGATTCACCCGAGTTAAGCTACTAAAATTTATTAAGAAAATCTTAATAGTTTAAATCCAAAAACTTACCCGAAAACGATTAAATTTTGCGTAATTTTGTGGGTCTTATTTTTACTATGGCTACAACAACCGACATCGATATCAAGAAATTTCTTTTCGTTAAAAACGCACACCTTAACAACCTGAAAAACATAGATGTTCTGATTCCAAAGAACAAGCTGATTGTGATTACAGGCGTATCGGGAAGTGGAAAATCGTCTTTGGCTTTCGACACGATCTATGCGGAAGGGCAAAGGCGTTATGTGGAAAGTTTAAGCTCCTACGCACGTCAGTTTTTAGGTAAATTGGAGAAACCGAAGATTGATGACATCAAAGGATTGGCGCCATCAATTGCAATTCAGCAAAAGGTAATTTCGTCCAATCCACGTTCTACGGTTGGAACTTCTACGGAGATTTACGATTATATGAAATTGCTGTTTGCGAGGGTTGGAAGAACTTATTCCCCTGTTTCGGGAGAAGAAGTGAAGAAAGACAGCGTGACAGATGTGATTGATTACATCAAGACATCTAAAAAAGACTCAACCTTTTTACTTTTGACGCCCTTGACATTTGAAAAAGAAATATTTGCTGAATTGCTCAAAACCCTTAAAGTTTCAGGATTCACGAGGTTAGAAGTAAATGGAAATCTTGCCGGGATTGAGGATTTGGAATCTTTCGGATTCACGCCGGAAAAAGATATGACGATTAATTTGGTCATCGATAGATTCAGTTATGAGGAAGATGAGAATTTCCTGCAACGTTTGGCAGACTCTATCCAAATGGCTTTCTACGAAGGTCACGGCTATTGTTCACTTAAAAATACAGACACAGGAAAAATTCGTGAATTCTCAAATAAATTTGAATTAGACGGCATCGTTTTCAACGAACCAAATGTTCATTATTTCAGCTTCAACAATCCTTACGGCGCTTGTCCGACTTGTGAGGGTTATGGAAAAGTGATTGGAATTGATGAAGATTTGGTAATTCCAAACAAAAACCTTTCGCTTCACGAGGATGCAGTTGCTTCCTGGAAAGGCGAAAGTATGAGCGAATGGAAAAAGGATTTTATCAAAAAAGCTAAGGATTTCCCTATCCATAAGCCTTATTATCAATTAACCAAAGAACAGAAACAATATCTGTGGAAAGGCGACAAAAGCAGAAATTTCCCAAGCATTGATAATTTTTTCAAAATGCTGGAGGAAAATCTTTATAAAATCCAGTATAGAGTAATGCTTTCCCGCTACCGTGGAAAAACACTTTGCCACGAGTGTGAAGGTCTTAGATTGCGAGAAGAAACCAGTTGGGTAAAAATCGATGGACACAATATCCAGTCGATGATTGAATTGCCTTTGGACGAGTTGCTTCCATTAATCAAATCTTTAAAGCTCAACGATCACGACAGAGAAATATCGAAACGATTGACTTACGAAATAGAAACCAGATTAGAGTTTTTGACGAAAGTTGGTTTGGGTTATTTGACTCTAAACAGAACCTCGAACACGCTTTCCGGTGGAGAAAGTCAGAGAATTAATCTTGCGACTAGTTTAGGAAGTTCATTGGTCGGTTCGATTTATATTTTGGATGAACCGAGTATTGGTCTGCATTCCCGAGATACCGAAAATCTGATTGGTGTTTTGAAACAATTGCGCGATTTAGGAAATACAGTAATCGTTGTAGAACACGATGAAGATGTAATGCGGGAAGCCGATTACATCATCGATATTGGTCCGGAAGCGGGTTATCTTGGTGGAGATTTGGTTTTCAGCGGCGATTATAAGGAAATGATGAAAGCGGATACTTTGACCGCAAAATATCTGAATGGCGATTTGGAAATTGAAGTTCCCACAAAACGAAGAAAAACAAAAGAATACATCGCAATAAAAGGTGCTCGTCAAAATAACCTGAAGAATGTTGACGTCAATGTTCCATTGGAATGTCTGACAGTTATCACTGGCGTTTCCGGAAGTGGAAAATCGACTTTGATGAAAGAAGTGATGACGAATGCGATTCAGATTCAGTTGGGAATGGGTGGAAAAAAAGCGGATTACGATTCGGTGGAATTTCCTTCAAAATTGATTCAGAATATCGAATTAATTGACCAAAATCCTATTGGAAAATCGTCCCGCTCTAATCCTGTTACTTATTTGAAAGCATACGATGACATCCGTGACCTTTTTGCGAAACAGAAATCTGCAAAAGTTCAGGGTCTGAAACCAAAGCATTTTTCTTTCAACGTAGATGGCGGAAGATGTGACGAATGTAAAGGTGACGGAGTAATCACCGTTTCAATGCAGTTTATGGCGGACATCGAGCTGGAATGTGAACATTGCCACGGCACACGTTTCAAAAAAGAAATTCTCGAGATCAAATACGACGAGAAAAATATTTCGGATATCCTTCATATGACCGTTGACGAAGCGTTGGAATTCTTCAAGGAAAACCACGAAGAGAAAATAGCAACCAAATTAAAACCTCTTCAGGATGTTGGTTTAGGTTATCTACAATTAGGTCAATCCTCTTCTACTCTTTCCGGAGGTGAAGCGCAGAGAGTGAAGTTAGCCTCTTTCCTTGTGAAAGGTGTAACGACGGACAAAACGTTATTTGTATTTGATGAACCGTCAACAGGTTTGCATTTCCACGATATCAAAAAATTATTAAAATCGCTTCAGGCATTGATAGAATTAGGACATTCCGTTGTAGTAATTGAGCATCAGCCTGATATTATCAAATGTGCCGACCACATTATCGACGTTGGTCCCAATGCCGGAAAATACGGTGGCGAGATTGTTTTTACGGGAACACCTGAAGATTTGATTAAAGAGAAAAAGTCTTTTACAGCGAAGTATATTGCGGAGAAATTAAAATAAAAAAGAGAGTCATTACGACTCTCTTTCTTTTATAGGTTATATAAAAACGGACTCTTCTTAAAATAAGTTTCATCTTCAATCTGAGAAATCAGGAATTCCGATAAATCATTAGCACTAATATTTTCACCAATGCAATCATATAAATTAGTTTCAGTTTTAAAACTTTCATCAGTCTGAATTATCAGAGGTAATCTTACCAAGGTCCAATCCTGATTACTTTCTACCAGAAGTTCATATTCTTTTTGTTTATCCAAAGTTGTTTCAGGATAATTCTGATACATCCATTCGGTAGCCATTTTTACTTTTCCATTCTTGTTATCAAACGGAGTGTTGACATTCAATCCTGTTATCACGATGTATCTTTTGATTCTGTTAGAATTCATAGACTGAATAACATTCTTTGTTGAATCAGAAAATATTGATTTTTCTCCTTTTGGCTGACCGATTGTACTAATTACAGCGTCGCAAGTTTCTATTAATTCATTTATAGAATCATAATCCCTTGCATCGCCTTTTACAACTTCAATTAATGGATTTTGGTTAGAAAAATTATCTGGATTTCTTAATAGTAATTTGATTTGGTAACCTTTTTCAATAAGTTTCTTTACAAGAAAGCTTCCTGCCTTTCCTGTTCCGCCAATCAAGGCGATTTTATATAGTTTCATAATGTTCTCTTTATTATATTAGAAAATAAAAAATTGTGGGAATCAACGGATTTGATTCCTAATATTTCAGGCCTTTATAGAAACAAGGCTGATAAAATGTGATATTTTATAAAGAGATTGTAATGGAGCAAAAATATAAAATTATTTTACATTTTCACAGAAAAGAGCATGATTATGAGTTATCCACAAAAAAATGTGGATAAGTATGAAATTTTAACATTTAGTTTACAAATGGTATGGTTTTTATTTCTAAATTTACAATAGGATTTAGGAAATGATTACAAAATTTGCTTTTGACCCAATCGGAATTACTCAAATTAAATTTGATATAAAAATTTAAAGGATAGCATTGTCGGCTGTCCTTTTTTGTTGTTGTTTAACTAAAAAAATGAGATGTTTTTATCTACTGAACCGGCTTCTAAAGAGTCGGTTCTTTTATCTTCAAAACTTTTTAGCCTTTATTAAAAATAATTTTCTCGCAGGTTTTTTGATCAAGCAGTTTTATTTTAGCATTTTTAATCTGCGAAATCTGAACAATCTGCGAGAATTAAAATCTTAAAATCAATCATTATACAAAAAAAAGACTGTTTCTCTCGAAACAGTCCTTCTTTCCATTTTCAGATTTTATTATTTAGCAGCATTCACATTGATGCCAATTTCGATGTCCTTGCTGATCATCCATTCAGCCGGATCCGTCTCGTCAGTCCCGAACTTGATTCCCCAATCTGCTCTGTTCACAGTAAACTTAGCTTCAATAGCCGCTTTACCTTCAGCAACAGTCACTTTCGCAGGGAAAGAAACGTTAAGTGTTTTTCCCAACAATGTCAAGTTTCCGCTCACAGTTTTGTTAGCACCAGCAACGGCATCTTTTGGAAGTTCTCCAGCCAAATCCGCTACAGAAGTAATTTTGAAATCAGAAGTTGGATTTTTAGTAACATTGAAGAAATCTTCATTCTTTAAGTGAGCTTCCAGGTCAGCCGGTTTTTTATCAGCCTCTGTTACAGACGCAGGATCAACTTTCAAAGTGGTCATATCGATTACAAAATCTCCAGAAGTTACCGCATCATTTTCAACTGTAATTTCTCCAGATTTCAGGTTAAGTGTTCCCCATCTTGGTGCAAAACCTCCCTTGTGGAAAGCTTTCCAATCCACTTTTGATGTAGCCAAATCTACTTTGTAAGCTTCACCAGTTTTTGCTGCAACTTCCTGCGCATCTTTTACTGTTTCTTTTTTGTCGTTACAAGCTGTAAACATCAAAGCAGCGCTTGCCAATGCTAATACCGTTAATTTTTTCATAGATAATATTTTAAATTAATTATTGTTTTCTTGCAGAAAAAAAAGACCTTAAACCTAGACACCGCATTGATGTATATCAATAAAGTCTATCGCTTTAATTATTTCACCTTGTCGAATCTTTATATTTGGGCAGCTTTATCCGCCTTCCACTCCCGCTATTTTTTGCCAATGCCAAATTCCAGCCACAAAAAATGAGCTCCTTTCAAACCTAACGCACTGGTTCACCGATTCAAAATAAAAATAAATAAGAATTTTGAGATAAGTCGGGCTGCATAAGATTCTATGCTTTAATTCTCATTCAAATTTAACACAATATTTCATTTATCAAAAAAAAACGACACAAAACAATAACTAACTGACTATCAATACAAAAATATTTTAATAAAAATTCAAGAATATCAACTTTAGGCATTAGATTTGATTCTAAATTTTAACTTAATTAACATTTTTTAACAATATAAAATCTTTTACTTCCAATGAAAAAAACTTTTGCTGAAAAATCAAATCATTTGATTTTTCTTGGGACTGCTGCTTTAATCGTTAGCGCAGTATTTTTTTTGAATTCCTGTAACAAAAAATCAAAACAGGTAGCAAGTTCAAAAACACATTCAGAAAAAGTTGTCCCCAAAACAGCAAAAGTGATTTCCACAAAACCGGAGATTCCCGACGACCCAAACAAACGTTACATCTATCTGACCTTTGACGATGGTCCGAATAAAGGAACAGAAAACCTTCTGAAAATCATCAACAAATATCAGATCCCTGTAACATCTTTCATCGTAGGAAAACACGCTTATGATAGCAAAACACAAGCTAAAAACCTGAAAGAATTAGAAATTCACGAATTGGTAGAATTAGCCAATCACAGCTATTCTCACGCAGAAAACAAATACTCTGAATTTTATAAAAACCCTGAGAAAGTAGTTCACGATTTTGACCGGGCTAAGGACAGTTTAAAATTCAAAAACAAATATGCGAGAACCCCTGGACGGAATATCTGGAGAACTTCTGACATCAATAATACCGATATCAAAAGCTCTAAAACTGCCGCAGACGAATTACAAAGAGCAGGTTATGTTTTGGTTGGGTGGGATCTTGAATGGAAACCTGACAATACAATGAAACTGAAAGGTTCTCATCAACAAATGGCAAAACGCGTGGACAGTATATTTTTCAATGATTTGGAAAAGACTTCCCGACATTTGGTTTTTCTCACGCACGACCAATATCTTCAGGATGACGATTCGGTTAAAGAATTGGATTTGTTTATTTCCGGCTTGCAGAACAGCAACCGTTTTGAGTTTAGAAAAATATCGGATTATCCTGGGATTAATGATATCTTGAAATAATTTTTTTTAAACCACAAAGACACAAAGTTTTTTCACAAGGTTCACAAATTAAATAGTTGTTTTCTTAGTGAGACCTTTGTGTCTTTGTGATTAAATCCTATTCAAATTCCTTAGAAACACCGAGTCCAAATAAGGCAAAATCATAAATTGCCGGGTCATCAGCATTATATTTTCTAAGAATCAAATCCAATTCTTCCACCGCTTTCCAATCGTTTTGTTTTCTGGTTAGTATTCCTAATTTTCTTGAAATATTGGCTGTATGAACATCCAACGGAACGGAGAGAAACTTCGGTTCAATTTTTTCCCAAATTCCAAAATCAACGCCTTTTTTATCTTTCCGAACCATCCATCGCAAAAACATTATTAACCTTTTGGAAGCCGAATTTTTGTAAGGTGAACTCACGTGTTTTTGTCCACGATGTTTTTCAGAAATGAAATGATTACGGAAACGTTCGATAGAATGATAGAAATTGATTTCGTTTTCATTAATCAGAAATGCATCTTCCAAACTTTCAAATTGGTTATAAATTCTTTTAAAATTCTTCAGGAAGAAAATAAAATCTTCGTGGTTGAAAGTTCTGTGAATGGCTTTTTGTGGAATCTTTTTTAAATCAGAATCAGTAAAATTCATCACAAAATCGTATGGTGAACTCCCCATTAATTCCATCATTTTGTTGGCATCATTGATAATCGATTTTCTGTTTCCCCACGCAATGCTTGCAGATAGAAATCCTGAAATCTCAATGTCCTGTTTCAAAGAAAAACGATGCGGAATCTGAATTGGGTCATCAGTAATAAAATCCGGAGAATTGTAAAGTTCTGCTTTTTCATTCAGCAAATCGAAAATGTCTTTTTCGTTCAAATTCATTGTTCAAAAATACGAATTGTTTTTATCGCCAAGGCGCAAGAATTTAATTATAGAAAAGCAAAAAGTCGCAAAGTTCTTATTGAAAACATTTGCGACTTAGTAAATTAATGATTTGAAATCTAATATCTAGACTCTAATACCTAACTTCTATTTGTTTATCTTCCAATCACTTCCGTAATTGGTTTTCCAACGGCGCCACTTGGGAATTCGATGTGGAGAAGTGCGGAGATTGTCGGTGCTATATCGGTCATATAATAATCACCATTGCTCTCGCCATGTTTGATTCCCCAGCCCATAAAAATCAATGGAATATGCGAATCGTAGGAATTCCAAACGCTGTGTGTTGTTCCTTTTTTAGCATAAGTCGGCAGCATCCCATCGTGAGAAATGATTTGTATATCGCCGCTTCTCTGCCAATTGTAGCCATTGATCGCTCGGGATTTTATAGGCTCCGGAATCGCTGATGAACCAATCTTCTTCAAATCTACAGCGTACAAAACTCTTGGATCTTTGTTCAGATTGTCGATGATAGTGGTCTTGATCGCTTCTTCGTCCAGGTTTTTTTCTTTGATGAGATTCTGGTTCAGATAAATTTGATAATTATCGATTCCGAGAATCAATTTAGAATTGGCATATTTCTTTTCCAATTCTGCACCCAGATTTTTTTCCATTCCTTCGTCGAAGAAACCGCCTAGAATTTTGTTAGCTCTCAGAAATCCTTCTGCATTTGCACCTCCGTGATCAGCAGACAAGAAAACCAAATAATCATTTTTTCCTACTTTCTCATCCAACATTTTGAAAAATGCCGCCAAATCTCTGTCTAATCTTATGTAAGTATCTTCAACTTCGATAGAATTGGGACCATAAGAATGTCCTACATAATCCGTAGAAGCTAAGTTGATCGCCAGAAAATCTGTTTCAGTTCCTTTTCCTAAAGCATAATTATCCAAAGCTGCTTCTGCAAATTTGAGCGTCAAAGTATTTCCAAAAGGTGTTGTTCTGATAACGCCTTTTTTAGTCGCATAATCTGATAAAAGATTTTTATATGGAAAAACCGGTTCTTTTGCCGTTCCTACAGGATATTCCCATTCTACATTATCAGCTGTACTTTCAGTATATTGATTAATTGGCAGAGCTGTTTCCCAACCGTTTGCCAACAATTTTTCAGGAACTTTCTGGTCGTTGAAATCTTTTACCCATTTCGGCAATTCATTCATATAATAAGAGCTCGTGATAAAGTTTCCGGCAGAATCATCAAACCAAAAAGCACCCGTCGGATTGTGACCAGCAGGCAAAATCGAAGCACGGTCTTTCAAAGAAACTCCAACGACTTTTGACCTGAAATTACTGGCAATTCTCAGTTGGTCTGTAATGGTTGTGGACCAAAGATTTTTTGGAGAATGACTTCCGTTTCTTTTATTATCCGTTCCAACCGGATTGACACTGTCATCGGTTGTACAATAAACGTTCTTCCCTGTCGCTTTGTCCGTCCAGTCGTTCCCGGCAATCCCGTGAATGGAAGGCACAGAACCAGTATAAATGGAAGTATGACCAATGGCTGTAACGGTTGGGATGTAAGGTATATGAACGTTATTGAATGAATAACCTTCTCCCAACAATCTCTTGAAACCGCCTTCTCCAAATTTCTTTTCAAAACGGTAGAGATAATCCCAACGCATCTGGTCTACAACAAGTCCTACAACTAGTTTTGGTCTTTCCCCTGAATTTAATTTTGATTTTTGTGCACTGACATTTCCGAATGTGGCCACCGCCAAAACGAAAATCTGAATTTTCCTGAACATTGATTTACTTTTTATTGAGTCCCAAATTTACGGCTTTCAAAAGTTTTGGGATGTGAAATTTTATTAAAATTTATTTTGCTAGAATTTTAAACGCAAAAGAGCGCAAATATTTTTTTGAACTTATTGAAAATATTTTTAAGGTTCGCAAAGGTGTTTCACTCATCAAAGATTTTCGATTTATCTTTAACAAAAAGAACGAGCAATTGCCCGTCCTATCAATATAAAATTTAACAATTCTATTTTCCGCCGCCGGAATTTTTCTCGACATCAGTTTTTGTATTTTCTTTTACTTTTTGGTTTCCGAAACGTTTTACAAACGTTAGCGATACACCATACCAATCCCAACGATTAAAGTTTTTAAAAGTTCCTATTTGGCTGTAAGTGGTAGTCGTCATACTTGGTCTTTTGAAAATATTCATAAATTGTAGACTGGTTTCTATCTGCGCACCAGGGAAAATCTTGGTTACAGAAAAGTTGTGAAAGTAGTTATATTTGTTTGCAACAGAATTTCCATTATTTTGATTATCAACACTCATCCAAGCACTCAGGTTAATATTTTTATTAAATAAATTGGTGTAAGACAAATTCGTCGAACCGCCAATATAACTGATGTAATTATTCTCAGTACTTAATCCATTTCTTGTGTTGAAATCGCTGTTGTCAATATAATACCAACCAATTCCAAAATTGACATTGAGTTTATTCTTGAAAAGATTCTGATTGGTGTTGGCGAACAAATAGAATTTTTCAACTTTCCCTTTGAAGTTATCTGGAAAAACAATCGTCTTGAGATTTCCTTCCGCATCGGTTTCCTGTCTGTAATTTTCCCAATAGTCCTGGTCTGTAAACATATATCTGGCGGAGATAAAATATTTTTTGAACAATCCAAATTTCAGTACCACTCTATCACTTGGATTTGGAAGCAATTCCATATTTCCTCGGTAGAAGATGCCGTTATTATTCGGCACTTCAAAAGGATTAAATTCCGAATACCACGGTCTCCAGAGATTGTGATTGTAGGTTAGACTCAAATCATAGTTTGGAGAAAAAGCATATTTCACTAGAAGGTTTGGTAAAAATGTTCCGTAAGAATCTTTTCTTCCTTGGTTTCCAACATTTTCTCTGATTTTATAATTGATATGTTCGTAGCGCAAACCAACCCTTGTTTCCAGTTTTTCAAAAAACGTTTTGCTGTAGGTAAAGTAAAGTGAATTGATATTATCCGAATAATGGAAATCACTATTCAGTCGGGTATTTTTTGTTAAATCCTGATAAGTATTGGGAATCACATTATTATTGAAATTTGCTTTTCCACCGACTTCCAAAGTTCCACCTTTCCCAAGTGGCGTTGTGTAATCGACTTTAATATAATAATTTCTGTTTTGTGTGTTGTTATCAATCAAAGTTCTTTCAATCGCCGGTTTGTTTTCCCAATCTTCAGGTTTCACATAAGATGAATTAGCCGTTTTAAGAATTCGGTCTGTCGAGCCTTCACTCGAATCGTAATTCAATCCAAAATTAATATCTAAAATTTTATTTTTCTCTTTATCATAATATTTGTAGAACAAATTGGTTCCCAAAGTATTGTTCAGGTTTTTGCCCAGGGTGTTTTGATAATTAAAATATTTAAAAGTATTATCATCATAAAACCTTGTATATGAATCGGAATCTGAACTATTGTCGCCACGGAAATATTCCAGGACAAGTCCAATATTATTTTTTTCATTCAGTTCAAATTCTGAAGTCGAAGAAAAAGACGGATTTTTGTTTTTGTAAGCTGTTTCAGAATCGATTAACTGTCTGTTTTTATTAGCATAATAGGAATAGTCGTTAGAACTTTTTGATATAAAAACATTATCGTTATAACTTCCTGTAAAAGTTTGTGTGAAATTCTTTTTATGGTAATTCAAATTCAAACTTCCGTATTGGTTATTCTTGGTATTCTGAGTATTGGTTAAAGAAATACTTCCTTTCAAACCTTCATCATCTCGTTTTTTCAGAACGATGTTGATCACTGCGCCGGTCGCTTCATAACGGGAAGATGGACTTGTAATCACTTCGATTTTCATAAGATTATCTGCAGGAATTGTTTTGAGGTATTCCTTCAGTTCTTTACCTGTAAAAACAGACTTTCTGTCGTTAATGTAAACCGTTACCGATTCCCCTTCTGCCCTCACATTATCATTATTATCAATACTAACCAGTGGCGTCATTCTCACAATATCCCAAGTGGTATTTCCTGCCAGAATAGAGCTGTTTTCAACATTAAACACAGTTCTGTCGGCTTTACTTTGTACAGTCGGTTTTTTGGCGATAACTGTGACCGCTTCTATTTCCTTTGATTTTATAGTATCTTGAGTAGATTGTGCTAGTAATAAAGTAGTTGAGAGTAATCCTAAGGAGGATAACAATAATTTCATAGTCTTGTTTTAGTTATAAGACAACCGTCGCACTAGAAATGTTACATCTATAATCAATTAAATTTATATTAATTCGAATTTTAATTAAATTTGGGAAAAACATATTCTTAAAATGAATTCAAAAGTTGACGATCACATCAATCAGTCCAAACAATGGAAAAATGAGATGAATGCATTGAGAACCATTATTCTGGACTGTCAATTGGCAGAAGATTTTAAATGGGGAAAACCGTGTTATTCTTTTCAAGGTAAGAATATTGTGATTATCCAAGGCTTTAAAGACTATTTTGCGCTACTGTTTTTCAAAGGAGGATTGATGAAAGATTCTCAAAATCTTCTGGTAAAAATGGGAGAAAACACACAAGCTGGAAGACAAATGCGATTTGAAAATGTTCAGGATATTTTGGATAAAAAATCAATTATCAAAGATTATATTTTTGAAGCCGTTGAGATCGAAGAACGTGGCGAAAAAGTGGAAATCAAAAGAGAAGCAACACCAGTTCCCGAAGAATTTCAAATCAAACTAAATGATAGCCCTGAGCTGAAATCTGCGTTCGAATCTTTGACACCCGGAAGACAACGTGCTTATCTCATTCATTTTTCTGCCCCAAAACAATCCAAAACCAGAGAATCCAGAATCGAAAAATCAATCCCCAATATCTTAGACGGAAAAGGTATTAATGATTGACGATATATTTTAAGTCTCGCTGATTTAGCAAATCTTGTAGATTCTATAGAAGAAAAAATTTGCATAATCTGTTAAATCTGCGAGATAAATATTTATATGTGAAAAATAACTAATTAATATGAAAAATAAACCTCGGCTTTCATCAGAACAACAGGAAGAATTAATCAAAATTCTGAAAACCCGTTTCGAGAAAAACCCTAAACGCCACGAAAACATCCAATGGGAAGATGTTCAGAAAAAACTAGAATCTAATCCTGAAAAATTGTGGTCACTTAACGAAATGGAAAGAACCGATGGCGAACCAGATGTTGTGGGTTACGATAAAAAAACAGACGAATATCATTTCGCCGATTGTTCTGCAGAAAGTCCAAAAGGCAGACGAAGTCTTTGCTATGACCGAGACGCGCTGAAATCCAGAAAAGAACACAAACCTGTGAATAGTGCAATAGATCTGGCCAATGAAATCGGAATCGAGATTTTAAATGAAGAACAATACCGAGAATTACAAACGCTTGGAAATTTTGATTTGAAAACATCGAGCTGGGTAAAAACACCTGAAGAAATCCGAAAATTAGGTGGTGCTATTTTCTGCGACAGACGTTACAATAATGTTTTCCTTTATCACAACGGCGCAGAATCTTATTATGCTGCGAGGGGTTTCCGTGGGGTTTTGAAGGTTTGAAACCAACATAAATTATGAAACCGTTTAATTATAATTATTCTGATTTTGATCTTGTAAAAACTATTGCACTCACTTTTCCCGGCACCGAAGAAAGTATTTCTCACGAAGCAACACCTTCGGTAAAAGTGAGAGGAAAATTAATGTGCCGGCTTCATGACGGCGGTCAATTTATTCCTATCCGTATCGGCTTTGATGCAAGAAATCATTATCTGGAAAGATTTCCTGAAATTTTTCATTTGCCTGATCATTTTAAAAATTACCCATATATATGTATGTGGAAAGATTGTCACGATAAGAAACTTATCGCAGAAGTTTTGGAAATCTCATGGCGATCTTTAGCTACAAAAAAGCAGGTTAAGGATTTTGACACAAGCAAAAATTCTCTTGGTTAAATCATTAAGCACAACTTTTACAAACTCCAGTCAAAATACAATTCACACTTTTCACAGAATAACCATTCTCCAAAGAAAATTGAACTTCAATCGGAAGACATTCTATTGTTTCACAGTTTGTACATCTGAAATGAAAATGATGATCTGCCTGCTTTTTTTCATCACATTTGATGCAAACTGCGAAATACTGTTTTCCATCTTCAGCAACAATACGGTGGAGAATTCCGTCTTCGCAAAATCTATTCAAGACACGATAAACCGTTGCTCTGTCGATATTAATATCGACTTTTTTCATAATTGCTTCCTGACTCATTGCTTTTTTCGAATCTGCTAAAATATTTAAAACGGCATCTTTCGTAGGTGTATTTCTTCTTATCATTTTATTAATGCGATTTAGTTGCAATAATAAAAATTAATCCTAACTTTGGCAAGAAATAAGCATTTAAATTTCATTTGGAAAATATTTACCCTAAAAATTCAAAATATGAAACAGGAAAATTCATTCGATGTCATCATAGTTGGCGGAAGTTATGCAGGTCTTTCTGCAGCAATGTCTTTGGGAAGGTCATTGAGAAAAGTTTTGGTCATCGATAGTGGAAAACCTTGTAATATCCAGACGCCGCATTCTCACAATTTTCTGACGCAGGATGGAAAAACGCCGAAAGAAATTTCAACCATCGCAAAAGAACAAGTAAAAAAATATGATACTGTTGAGTTTTATGAAGGACTCGCAACAGAAGGCAAGAAGACAGAAAATGGATTTGAAATCAGAACAAAACGAGGTGAAGTATTCGAAGCTAAGAAACTCATTTTTGCAACAGGAATTGTAGATGATGTTCCTAATATCAAAGGATTTTGGGATTGCTGGGGAATTTCTTTAATCCATTGCCCTTACTGTCACGGCTACGAATTCAGAACTAAGAAAACCGGAATTATTGCTAACGGCGACCGCGGTTTTCATATCGCTTCATTAGTTAATAACCTAACCAAGGATTTGACAATTCTGACTAGAGGAAAAGCCGAATTCTCGGAAGAACAAACTCAAAAACTGAAACAAAATAACATCAACATCATCGAAACACAAATAGATGAAATAAAGCATCAGAACGGATATATAGAAAATTTGATTTTATCAGATGGCGAAAAACTGAATTTCGATGCAGTTTATGGTGCATTTCATTTTAAACAACATTCTGATATTCCCGGTGCTTTGGGTTGTGAATTTACTGAACACGGACATATTAAAATTGATAACTTGCAAAAAACAACTATTCCCGGAATTTTTGCCTGTGGTGATAACTCCTGTCCGATGCGTTCCGTTGCCAATGCTGTTTACACAGGCAATCTCACAGGTGCGATGGTTAATATGGAATTGACAAATGAAGGTTTTTAGTTTGGGACATTTGTGTAAATTTGGATTCAAACAATATTGAATGAAAAATACATTTTTATTTATCGCAGTTTTTATAGCTTTCACATTTTCTTGCAATAAGGACAAAAAAGCAACAATTGAAAATCCAGTAACCAATTCTGACAACAAAACAGAATTAAAAGCTGCAGAAAAAACAAATTCAAAAGAAGAACCAACGATCAACTTATCAGAATACAGTAAACTTACACCGATTGAAATTAAAGACTCTAAACAGAAAGATGTCTTCAAAAAATACGGAATAGAGTTCGGTGGTGTTTGTTATTCTTGCGACCTGGCTGTCTTTAAAATTAATAAAAAGAGTTTTGATATTGTGGAACTTTGTGATGAGAAGAATGTCCACAGCTATAAGGATTTCAGTTATGAAAAAAACGGCAATAGCTTGAAAATCAAAACGCCGGAATCTACTTTTATTTTTACTCAAGTTGAAAACGAACCTATTTATCAACTTAAAATTGAAGGTCAAAAACCTGAATTCAAAAATATGAGAATCTCAGAATTTTATACTCAGGAAAGCCTGTTAGAAAAATTTGAAGAACACGATTGTGGCGATTTTCAAGGATAACTGAAATTAATTAAAAACAAAAACCATCTCAAATTGAGATGGTTTTAATTTATCTGGAATCTTAAGATTAGAACTTAAGATCTCCGTTAACTTCTCTTACAGCTTGTGCTGCTTCAGCAAATTTCAATTGCTCTTCAACAGTCAAAGTGATGTTTACGATTTTCTCAACACCATTTTTCCCAATGATCGCTGGAACACCAAGACAGATATCATTCTGTCCATACTCTCCCTCAAGCATCAATGAGCAAGGAATCATTTTCTTTTGGTCACAAAGAATAGACTGAACCATTACAGAAACAGCCGCACCTGGTGCATACCAAGCAGAAGTTCCTAACAATTTTGTCAATGTAGCGCCGCCAACTTTAGTTTCTTCGATCACAGAAGCTCTTTGCTCATCAGTCAAGAATTCAGAAACCGGGACACCGTTTCTTGTTGCTTTGCTGAATAGTGGTAACATTCCTGTATCAGAATGCGCAGCGATTACCATTCCGTCAACATCAGAAATTGGACTTTCCAACGCTTCCGCTAATCTGTATTTGAATCTCGCTGAGTCCAAAGCACCTCCCATTCCGATAATTCTTTCCTTTGGAAGTCCTGAGGTTTTGTGAACCAAATAAGCCATTGTATCCATCGGGTTAGAAACCACAATGATGATGACATCTGGCGAATGTTTTACTAAGTTTTCTGTTACTTCTTTTACAATCCCAGCATTGATTCCAATTAGTTCTTCTCTTGTCATTCCTGGTTTTCTAGGAATCCCGGAAGTGATCACCGCTACTTTTGAACCTGCAGTCTTAGAATAATCTGCGGTAGTACCTGTGATTTTGGTATCGAAACCATTAAGGGAAGCTGTCTGCATCAAATCCATTGCTTTTCCTTCTGCAAATCCTTCCTTGATATCCACCAAAACAACTTCTGAAGCGAAGTCTTTCATCGCGATATATTCTGCACAGCTTGCTCCTACTGCACCAGCTCCAACTACGGTAACTTTCATAATGTATTTTTTATTTAGTTTAAATTTTGTCTTGTCGTAAATATAATAAACTTAATTATTTTGTTAATCATATTAAGTTTGATTTTTGTCATATTGCCATATTATTAATTCTGTCAAGATATGATATATTTTATCCAACTAAGACAATAGTAGGGCTAAAATGTGATTGATATTTCGTAAATTTGCTTTGAAAAAAATTAAAAATATGTCAGAAAACAACATTAAATCTATTGCGGTTCTGACTTCTGGAGGCGATGCGCCGGGGATGAATGCCGCACTTAGAGCAGTTGTAAGAACAGCAAATCATTTCAATATAGACTGTTATGGTATCCGTGAAGGTTACAATGGTCTTATTGCTGGTGATGTTACAAAAATGGGACCGCGTTCCGTAAAAAATATAATCAATCAAGGAGGAACAATTCTAAAGTCTGCAAGATCTAAAGAATTTATGACGCCGGAAGGCAGAAAAAAAGCATACGAACAATGTCAGAAATTAGGAATTGATGCAATTGTTTGTATAGGTGGAGACGGAAGTTTCACTGGTGCAAAAGTTTTCAACGAAGAGTTCGGAATCAAAGTCATTGGTGTTCCGGGAACTATCGATAATGATATCTTCGGGACTGATAAAACCATTGGTTACGATACAGCACTTAACACAGCAATGGATGCTATTGATAAAATCCGTGATACTGCGACTTCCCACAACAGAGTTTTCTTCGTAGAAGTAATGGGTAGAGATGCTGGTTTCATCGCACTTAACAGCGGAATTGCAACAGGAGCTCTTGATATCTTGATTCCCGAAAGAAAAGATAGCTTAGATGATCTTTTTGAAACTTTCGAAACAGCCGAAAAAGTTGGTAAGTCATCCAGCATCGTTGTAGTTGCAGAAGGTGAAGAGCTTGGAAACATCTATGACCTTGCCAAAGCAACAAAAGAAAAATTCCCTAACTATGATATCAGAGTAACCATTCTTGGACATATCCAAAGAGGTGGTTCGCCTAGCTGTGCAGACAGAGTTTTGGCTAGTCATCTTGGCTATGGCGCTGTTATCGGACTGATGGAAGGCAAAAATAAAGTAATGGTTGGAATGCAGTCTAACAAAATTGTATATACACCGATAGAAGAAGCCATCAAAAAACATAACGAAATCGATAAAGACTTACTGAAAATCGCTGAAATACTTGCGATGTAGGTCTTTTTTTCGTAAATTTATATTAACAAAAAAAACCTTAATATTTTAAATAATATGTCAACAATTAAAGTAGGAATTAACGGATTCGGGAGAATTGGACGTTTAGTGTTCAGAGCAATGACTGAAAGATCAAACATCGAAGTTGTAGGTATCAATGACCTTATCGATGCTGAATACATGGCTTATATGCTAAAATACGATTCAGTTCACGGACCGTTCAAAGGAGAAGTATCAGTACAAGGAAACAACCTTGTAGTCAACGGAAAAACGATCCGTGTAACAGCTGAGAAAGATCCTAACAACCTAAAATGGAATGAGATTGGTGCAGAATATATCGTAGAATCTACAGGATTATTCTTATCTAAAGATTCTGCTCAGGCTCACATCAACGCTGGTGCTAAAAAAGTGATTCTTTCTGCTCCTTCAAAAGATGATACGCCAATGTTCGTTATGGGTGTAAACCATAAAGAGCTGACAGACGATATCAAAATCTTCTCAAACGCATCTTGTACAACAAACTGTCTTGCGCCATTGGCAAAAGTAATCCACGATAACTTTGGTATCGCTGAAGGTCTTATGACAACTGTACACGCAACTACTGCTACTCAGAAAACTGTAGATGGACCGTCTGCAAAAGACTGGAGAGGTGGTAGATCTGCATTGAACAACATCATCCCTTCTTCTACAGGTGCTGCAAAAGCGGTAGGAAAAGTAATCCCTTCTCTTAACGGAAAATTAACTGGTATGTCTTTCAGAGTTCCAACTGCTGACGTTTCTGTAGTGGACCTTACTGTGAAATTGGACAAACCAACTTCTTACGAAGAAATCTGTGCTGCTATCAAGGCTGCATCTGAAGGTGAATTGAAAGGAATTCTTGGTTACACAGAAGATGCTGTAGTTTCTCAGGATTTCGTAAGCGATGCAAGAACTTCTATCTTCGATAAAGAAGCTGGAATTATGTTGAATCCAACTTTCGTTAAATTAGTATCTTGGTACGATAACGAGTGGGGTTATTCTAACAAATTAGCAGATATGCTTGTTCACTCAGCTTCTCTATAATCTGAAGTTGAAATAAAATAAAAAAACCTCTGAATTTTTCAGAGGTTTTTTATTGTTTCGAAATAGTAAGATAGGTTTCTTTGAATAAAGCTTTCGTAATATTCGGAACAAAAAAGCATTCTAATAAACATTTTCCATAATTTATTCTATTATGAATTTTACAGTTTGAATTTTTTGCTTTTTATCTACTAAATTCAGAATATAAGTTCCTTTTCTCAGATGATTAACTTCTATATTTTTCATTTGATTATCAAAAAACTTATCTAAAAGCTTTTGTCCTGAAAAATCATATATTTCATATTTAAGTAAGTCTATTGATGATGAAATAAATAATTTATCTGATGTTGGATTAGGATAGATTCTAACTTTAGAAATATCATTAAGGTTATTTATAACTAAGTGTTCTTCTTCTCCTCCAAAAATTCTTGTAATTCGGTTTCTTCCAATTCCATTATAAGATGTAAAATCCCCAACCGCAATAAATTTATCATCCTGATTAATGATTTTATAGATAGGTTTATTAGCACCACTTTCAGTTTTGTTGAATGTATCATCCAAAGTTCCGTCAGCCTTAAGTCTGGCAATATAATTTCTATTGATATTATTAAATTTGGTAAAACTACCTCCTATCAGGATTTTTCCATTGCCTTCAAACGCTAAAGTTTCCACAGACGCATTAGCTCCAGCTCCATTTATAAATGTTGTATCTCTACTACCATTAGCATTCAGTCTTGCAATTCTAGTTGAAGAAACACCAGCAAACGTTGTAAAATTGCCACCAATTATAATTTTACCATCTTCATGAATCAATATACTACTTACTGTATTGTTAGCCCCAGTTCCAACAGCAAAAGTGGTATCCAGCGTCCCGTCAGAATTTAATCTGGCAATTCTGTTTCTAGCAATACCATCATAAGTTGTAAAGCTTCCAACAACAACAATCTTATCGTTGGATTGAAGTTTCATAGAATAGATACTACCATTACTCCCACTCAAAGGCAGAAAACTAGTATCAATAGTTCCATCTACATTCAGTCGAATAATACGGTTTGCAACCTTGGTATTAAAAACAGTAAAATCTCCACAAACCAAAATCTTCCCGTCTGGTTGAACAAGAATATCTCTCACAGGATCTGTAGGTCCATAACCGATATTAAAACTATCATCCAAACTTCCTGTAGGATTAAGTCTTACCAAATAAGATTTGTTGAGGTTATTATAGGTTAGGAAATCACCGCCAACAATTATTTTATCATCGTTTTGTACTGCAACACTTCGGATCAATTGATCTGCACCGCTTCCAGTTTGTAAAGAATTATCAATATTGCCATCAACATCAAGTCTGGCAATTCGATTATTCAAATTATCATTATAGCTATTGAAACTACCAGCAATTACCATTTTTTTATCTACTTGAACTGCTATTGATCTTATAGTAGCATCAGCTCCATTCCCAGGGTTGAAAGACTTATCAATACTTCCGTCTAAATTGATTCTTGCGATGTAGCGTTTAGTATTATTGTTATAAACCGGAAATGCACCTCCAATAATTAATTTTCCGTCAGATTGTTGAAGAATACTTGTTGTAGCACCTCCAAAACCCTTTCCCGGATTAAATGTAGAATCCAACGTCCCGTTTTCATTAATTTTAACAATATAGTTTCTTGCTATTCCATTGTAAACTACAAAGTCGCCAGCTAACACGATTTTATTATCATTAAGGATCACAATATCTCTAACAATATTATTAGCACCTGACCCAATTGTAAAACTCTCATCAATACTACCATCAGTATTTAGCTTTACGAAAGAATTTTTAGTAACATTATTATATTTTGTAAACTTTCCGCCTAAGAAAATTTTGTCTTCATTGGAGATTAATACTTTATAAACAATATTATTGGTTCCTGTTGTTAAAAACGATTCATCAATACTTGCATCAGAATTTAGTCTTACAAAATAGTTTTTTGAATTAAGTTTATAGCTTGTGAAATTTCCGCCTACCAAAATCCTTCCATCCGATTGAATACCCAAAGAATAGACATGAGAATTGAAACCAGAGCTTGTATCAAAATCAGGATCTAATGATCCATCTGCATTCAATCTGGCTAAATATTTTCTATCTATTCCATTGAATTTTGTAAACTGTCCTCCAATCAAAATCTTTCCATCGTTTTGAACCATCACACATTCTATAACTCCGTCTGCTCCTGTACCAATTGTAAAACTTGTATCAGTACTT
This sequence comes from Epilithonimonas zeae, assembly GCF_023278365.1. Taxonomy (NCBI): domain Bacteria; kingdom Pseudomonadati; phylum Bacteroidota; class Flavobacteriia; order Flavobacteriales; family Weeksellaceae; genus Epilithonimonas; species Epilithonimonas zeae. The sequence continues at coordinate 1,652,948 of NZ_CP075338.1, forward strand.
CCATTAGAATTAAGTCTTACAATTCTGTTCTTTGCAACACCATCAAAAGTTGTAAAACTACCACAGACAATTATTTTTCCATCCGTCTGCGTTACAAAAGATGAAACATAACCATTGGATCCCATACCAATAAAAGTATCATCAAAACTACCATCAGTATTAACCCTTGCCAAAGATTTGGCTGTGTTACTATTAAAAGTTGAAAAATCTCCGCCTATGATAATTTTGCCATCAGATTGGAGAATAATATCTTTCAAATAATTATTGGCTCCATCTCCATAACCAAATCCTGAGTCTGAAGAATTAAAAGATATATCTAAACCACCAGGTTGTTGCGCAGAAACAATAAATAAGAGAAAAGAAAATATAATTAATAAACTTTTTTTCATTCTTAAAAAATATCCACAAATTTAAATGATAATTTGGATATTTTATCATATTATTCGTTTTTTCATATTAAAGATTTTTTAATTTCAATCAACTAACCTTGAATTTTTATACTATAAAAAAATTAGGCTTTGAAGATTAAAATGATTATTTTTGAGAATAATTTTTTGATATAATGAGTACAAACGACGATAAGAAAAAAGCACTGCAACTGGTGCTGGAAAAACTAGATAAAACCTACGGAAAAGGAACTGTAATGACCTTGGGTGAGGATTCTGTAGACACAACGATTGAAGTAATTCCTTCAGGATCTTTGGGAATTGATTTAGCTTTAGGCGTAGGTGGTTATCCAAGAGGAAGAATCATCGAAATCTATGGCCCTGAATCTTCTGGTAAAACAACCCTTACACTTCACGCAATTGCAGAAGCTCAAAAGGCTGGTGGAATTGCTGCTTTCATAGATGCAGAGCACGCTTTCGACAGAAACTATGCTGCAAAATTGGGAATTGATCTTGAAAACTTAATCATTTCTCAACCTGATAATGGAGAGCAGGCATTAGAAATTGCTGATAACCTGATCAGATCCGGAGCAATTGACATTGTTGTTATTGACTCTGTTGCTGCCTTGACTCCAAAAGCTGAGATCGAAGGTGAAATGGGAGATTCCAAAATGGGGCTTCATGCAAGATTGATGTCTCAGGCTTTAAGAAAATTGACTGCGACCATCAACAGAACAAAATGTACTGTAATTTTTATTAATCAACTTCGTGAAAAAATCGGAGTAATGTTTGGTAATCCTGAAACTACCACCGGTGGAAACGCGCTTAAATTCTATGCTTCTGTAAGAATCGATATCAGAAAAGCAAGTGCACCAATCAAAAATGGTGATGAAGCTGTAGGAAGCAGAGTAAAAGTGAAAGTTGTCAAAAACAAAGTAGCTCCTCCTTTCAAAATGGCAGAATTCGACATTATGTATGGAGAAGGTGTGTCTAAAGTTGGAGAAATTTTGGATACCGCAGTAGATTTGGCTGTAGTTAAAAAGAGTGGATCTTGGTTTAGTTATGAGGATACCAAATTAGGACAAGGCCGTGATGCTGTAAAAGAAGTCTTAAAAGATAATCCAGAATTATCCGAAGAGATTGAAAACAAAATCAAGGAATTGATTAAACAAAAATAATACGAAAAAAGGCTGTGAAAATCACAGCCTTTTTTTATTTGAATAAATAAGTCAGTCCTAGACTTATAACTTGTTCTGATTTTTTCTTAGCGACGCTAGGATCTCTTGTAAGAATTTCTTCAGGAGAATTTTTCAAATCCGGATATGCATCAGACAATCCAATATCATACTTAAGAGCTATTTCCAATTGACGTTTATAACTGAAACCAACACCCGCTCCCAAACCTAAATTAAATGAATTAGCTTTTCCATAGCTATCAGTCTCATAAGAGACCTTTGCTGAATTTTTTATTTTTTGATTGACCAAGAAATTAAACCTTGGTCCCATCAATCCATAAAATTCAGATTCTGCTTCAGAAAAATAAACCTTAAAATTAATTGGAACACTTAAATAATTATTAGCGTATACTGCGTGCTCCCAACCTTTAGCATCTTCGTACTTTCTGTCACCGCCTTCTCCTGCACCAAAATATAAAGCTTCTGCCTGGATATAATATTGCTCACTAATACCAATCGGTACTTGAGCTGTAATACCTCCTAAAACAGAAATCCTGGCTCCTGAAGGATTATGTGCATTTCTGACTCTGGAATAAGTACCTCCAGCCACAAGACCAAATTCAGTCGACCTAAAATCTATCTGTGCCTGAGAAAAAAATGACATCAACAGTAGAGATCCGAAAAGGATTTTTTTCATAATCGTGTGTTTATAAATTTTCTGTTTCAAATTTAAATAAAAAAAATGAGAAGCTCTGTCGGAGCTTCTCAAAATATATTTTAATAAGGTAATCTTATCAATTTAGCTTATGCTAAAACAGCAGCAACAGTTTTACCGATTTCTGCAGGAGAATCTACAACGTGGATTCCGTTTTCTCTCATAATTGCCATTTTTGCTTGTGCAGTATCATCATCTCCACCTACAATAGCTCCAGCGTGTCCCATTGTTCTACCTTTTGGCGCAGTTTGTCCGGCAATGAAACCTACAACTGGTTTTGTAGAACCACTCGCTTTGTACCATCTTGCAGCCTCAGCTTCCAAAGAACCACCGATTTCTCCAATCATTACAACCGCTTCTGTTTCTGGGTCATTGATAAACAATTCCAAAGCTTCTTTTGTAGTAGTTCCGATAATTGGGTCTCCACCAATTCCGATAGCTGTAGAAACTCCGAAACCAGCTTTCACCACTTGGTCAGCAGCTTCGTAAGTTAAAGTTCCGGATTTTGAAACGATACCTACTTTTCCTTTTTTGAAAACGAAACCTGGCATAATCCCGATTTTAGCTTCGTCAGAAGTGATGATACCAGGACAGTTTGGACCGATCAAACGAACATCTCTGTCTTGGATATAATCTTTTACTTTTACCATATCAGCAACAGGAATACCTTCTGTAATACAAACGATTACTTTGATACCAGCTTCAGCAGCTTCCATCACAGCATCTGCAGCAAATGCCGGCGGTACGAAGATAATACTCACATTAGCGCCCGCTTTTTCTACAGCTTCTGAAACTGAATTGAAAACTGGCTTACCAAGATGCTCAGTTCCTCCTTTTCCCGGAGTTACACCTCCAACTACGTTGGTGCCGTAATCGATCATCTGACCTGCGTGGAAAGTACCTTCGTTACCTGTAAATCCTTGTACGATAACTTTAGAATCTTTGTTTACTAATATTGACATTTTTTATTATAATTTATTGATTTTATAAACTTTTGTTACTCGCAAAAATAACGATAATAATTCAAAGATTTCTTGGAATTAGATATTTTTTGAAGATTTAAAATATGATTTACTTCAGATTTTTGACTTTCACTTCTTTTCTGAGATAATCTCTGAATTCTTCTGCAATTGGTCCGAAATAAGTTCCTTTTTTAAGATTTCTGTTAACACCAACTTGAGCAAGCAGGACAGTTCCAGATTCAATCGTTAAGCCAGAAGCAATACCAACTTGCCCCCACATTGTCACTTCGTCACCGATGATGCAACATCCTGCAATTCCGGTTTGTGAAGCTATCAGACATCTTTTACCAATCACTGTGTCATGACCAATCTGGATTTGATTATCAATGATACTTCCCTCTCCTATCACGGTAGAATCTGTTACACCTCTATCGATTGTACAACTGTTACCGATTTCCACATTATTTTCTATGACAACATTTCCTACAGAAATCAATCTATCAAAATTACCATTCAGTTTTCTGTAATAGAAAGCATCGCCACCAATCACAGTATTGGACTGAATCACAACATTATCGCCAATCACAGTTCTGTCGCCAATCACAACATTCGGGAAGATATGACAGTTTTTTCCAATTCTAACATCATTCCCAATCACAGCCGATGGATGAATGGACGTCCCATCTCCAACTTCCAAATCGTGAAGTTCTTCTTTGAAATTGGAGATTCTGGTGAAATGTGTATTGATTTTATTAAAGTCTCTAAAAGGGTCATCAGAAACCAAAAGTGCTTTACCTTCCGGACATTCTACTTCTTTGTCAATAAGAATGATGGTTGCAGCAGAATTAAGGGCTTTATCGTAATATTTGGGATGATTGACGAAAACAATTTCGCCCGGTTTTATCATATGAATCTCATTGGTTCCAAGAACCGGAAAATTCTCGTCTCCGATATATTTTGCACCAATGATATCTGCAATAACTTTGAGTGTTTGTGGTTGATTGAAAGTCATAACTAGATGTTATAATTTAAACATTTGATTTTAGACTGCAGTTCGGTTATTTTTACAATGACGAATTGCACGCAGCCCGACTTGAGCGGAAATCCTTTTTTGCTTGTACAAAAGTTCTATTGAATTTAAAATCTTCTGCAAAAAAGATTGGGAGCGGAAGGCGGAAAAGCTGCCATAAAAAAACGAAAGCTGGAAAACTTAATGCTTCCAGCTTCCTGTTATAATTTATTTTACTCTTTCCAAGTAAGAGCCGTCTTCTGTGCTGATTTTGATTTTGTCACCTGGTTCGATGAACAAAGGAACCATTACTCTTGCGCCTGTTTCTACTATGGCATTCTTCAAAGCGTTGGTTGCTGTGTTTCCTTTCACACCTGGATCAGCTTCGATAACTTCTAAGTAAACCGACTGAGGAAGTTCCGCAGAAAGTGGCGTTTCGTCCGCTTCTTTCAGGATGATGGTTACCTCTTCTCCAGCTTTCATCAAGTTAGAGTTCTCGATCATTTCTTTGTTAAGATAAAGCTGTGAGAAATCTTCGTTGTTCATAAAGTGGAAACCATTCTCATCATCATAAAGATATTGGAATTTTCTTGTGATAACCTTTACTTCGTCGATTTTGTGACCTGCAGAGAATGTATTATCCAATACTTTTCCGTTGGTTACAGATTTTAATTTTGTTCTAACGAAAGCAGGACCTTTACCTGGTTTTACGTGTAGAAATTCGATTACTTTGAAAATATCGTTGCTGAATTCTATGCAAAGTCCTTTTCTGATATCGTTACTTGTTGCCATTAGTTATATATAAACTTATATTATTTTAAATTATTCTTTTCCAGAGCCGTACCCTTTCACGATACCTCTTGGAGAGTTTTGGATGAAGGTGATAATCTCGTCTCTCTCTACTGTTGGAAGCATTTCTTTTTCGATGAATTCAATCGCTTGGGTTGTATTCATTTTCATTTGGAAAATTGCTCTGTAGATTTTTTGAATTTCGAAGATTTTATCATTGGTAAAGCCTCTTCTTCTCAATCCAACAGAATTGATCCCTGCGTAAGAAATAGGTTCTCTAGCTACTTTTACATAAGGCGGAATATCTTTTCTAATCAATGAACCACCGGAAACCATTACGTGCTTCCCGATTTTTCCGAATTGCTGAACTGCAGAAAGACCTCCCATTACTACGAAATCTCCAATTTCCACGTGACCTGCGATTCCGCAGCCGTTTGCGATAATTACATTATCCCCAACAATACAATCGTGTGCAATGTGGGAAGTTGCCATAATCAAGCAATTATTACCAACTTTGGTATATCCTAGAGCCTTGGTTCCTCTGTTGATGGTAACACATTCTCTCAATGTAGTTCCATCACCAATGATTACCTGAGTATCTTCGCCATCAAACTTCAAATCTTGTGGAACAGCTCCAATGACGGTTCCCGGGAAAATTTTACAATTCTTACCAATCTTCACATTTTCCATAATGGTAACGTTGGGACCAATCCAGGTATCCGAACCAACGGTTACATTCGCTCCAATAGTTGTGAATGGTTCTACGGTTACGTTTTTACCTATTTTGGCACGCGGGTCTACCGCAGTAAGCTGGTGAATCATAAATTATATTTTAGTTTTTGCAACTTGAGCCATCAATTCGGCTTCTACAACTACACTGTCACCAACATATCCGTAGCCTTGCATATGTACAATTCCTCTTCTGATTGGTTCTATTAATTCAATTTTGAAAATTACCTGGTCACCAGGAACTACTTTTTTCTTGAACTTAACATTGTCCATTTTCACAAAATAAGTAGAGTAATTTTCCGGGTCCGGAACATTAGCCAAAACTAAAATTCCTCCAACCTGAGCCATTGCCTCGATTTGCAAAACGCCTGGCATCACAGGTTCTTTTGGGAAATGTCCTACGAAGAAAGGCTCGTTCATAGAAACATTTTTAAGTCCAACTACGTGGGTATCGGACAATTCCAAAATCTTATCTACCAACAAAAACGGAGGTCTGTGCGGCAATAATCTCATAATCCCATTGATATCGAAAACAGGTTCTGCCTTTAAATCGAAATCCGGAACGTTTTTTCTTTTTTGCAATTTGTATTGTCTGTTTAGTTTTTTTGCGAATTGTGTATTCACAAAATGTCCTGGTTTGTTAGCAATTACTCTTCCCTTGATTCTAACGCCGACCAAAGCCAAATCACCAATTACATCCAGCAATTTATGTCTCGCAGCTTCATTGGTAAAATTAAGGTTAAGATTATCAAGAATACCATTTGGACGGATAGAAACCTCATCTTTACCGAAAGCAACTTTCAGTTTTTCTAAAGTTTCCGGTGTCAATTCTTTATCAACATAGACAATGGCATTGCTGATATCACCACCTTTAATCAGATTAGCATCCAAAAGCTGTTCTAGCTCGTGCAAGAAACTGAATGTTCTAGCAGGAGCAATCTCATCTTTGAACTCTGCAAGGTTTTTCATACTGGCATTTTGAGTTCCCAAAACTTTGGTTCCAAAATCAACCATTGTTGTGATCTCGTAATCGTCAGCAGGAATCACAGTTAATTCAGAGCCAGTTGCAGGGTCTACGTAATTCATCACTTCTTTGACTACCAAATATTCTCTTGGCAAATCTTGCTCAGAAACGCCCACTTTTTCGATAGCTTCAACAAAATATTTTGAAGAACCATCTAAAATTGGAGGTTCAGCGCTGTTCATTTCCAGAATAGCATTATCGATATCCATTCCAACTAAAGCTGCCAACAAATGTTCGCAAGTATGGATTTTGACACCTAACTTCTCCAGAGTAGTTCCTCTTTCTGTGGTGGTTACATAATTAACGTCTGCTTCTACCTGCGGACGTCCCTCTAGGTCTGTTCTTACAAATACAAATCCGGTATTTTCTTTCGCCGGTTTGATTGTCAAATTAACCTCTTTTCCTGTGTGAAGACCTATTCCTGAAAGGTTGATGTCTTCTTTGATTGTTTTTTGTTTGTCGCTCATTGTATTAGTTTTGAGGCGGGAAGAAATACTTCTTTAGTCCTGATACCTTTACTCTGATTTTTTATTTTCTAAATCGTTTATTCTTTTCACTATGTCCGTAAAATTACGGAAATGCACATAGTTTCTTCTATAATCGCTGTAATTAATTGCCGGAGAACCGTAAAGTGTATCGCCATCTTTTGCCGATGAGTTCACACCACTCTGAGCCTGGATTTTCACCTGGTTTCCAATCTTGATGTGACCAACAATTCCTACCTGTCCGCCAATCTGATTCCAATCGCCAATGACCGTGGAACCAGCAATTCCCGCTTGAGCTGCAATTACATTATTTTCTCCAATCTGAACATTGTGAGCAATCTGGATTAAATTATCAATCTTAGTTCCTTTTCCAATTACCGTAGAACCAATTGTTGCGCGGTCTATACTACAATTGGAACCAATTTCTACATTATCTCCAATGATAACATTTCCTAACTGAGGAATTTTCTTAAATCCTTCTGCTGTTGGCTGGAAACCAAATCCATCACCTCCAACAACTGTATTGGAATGAATCACGCAATTATCACCTATAACACAATAATCGTATATTCTTGCGCCACTGTCAATTTTGCAATTTTTTCCTATTTCTACTCCTTTCCCAATATAAACGTGAGGGAAAATCTGGGTTCCATCACCTATTTTAGCTTTTTCTGAAACATAAGTAAAAGCACCAATGTAAACATCCTCTCCTACTTTCGCAGTTTCGTGGAAGAAAGAACCAGCTTCGATTCCTGTTTTTCTGCCTTGCATCTCCTGATAAAGATTCATCAGGATTTGAAAAGAAAGATAGGCATCTTCCACAGCGATAATCACAGGTTTGTAATCTCTGTTTTCCAAAAGATTTTCAGAAACTATCAACACTGCACAGTCTGTGGTATCTATGTAATGTGAAAAACGGCTTTGAGCAACGAAAGACAAATGTCCCTGCTGACCATTTTCTATCGGCGAAACCCCTGTAATAACTGTCTTTTCGTCGCCAATTATTTTCCCTTTTATTAATCCTGCAATTTGTTCTGCGCTAAATTCCATAGTTTGCAAAGATAAATATTTTATTAATTAAGTTTTAATTTTTTATGACGAATCAAAATCAGTTTTACTTTAATTATAAAATCTCTCGTGGAAAATAAATGATATATTTTTTGGTCGCATTCTCCATACATCCGAATAAAATCTGATTTTCAGATTCTTCCAATTTAAATTTACTTCCTGTTTTATCCATCAGATAAATAGGCTGTTTTTCTGTATCATACGGCAAAAGCGAACGAGAAATCTGTCCCACTAATTCTTCTCCATTTTCAATCTTAAAGTATTGGTTGACTTTTTCGACTTTTTGTTTCAAAAAATCTTCAGAAAATGGCTTGGATGAAATAATACTTTTAGGAAATTCTCTGTAAATAACTGTTCTGCAAAGTTTCGACAAAACAAAATCCTCATTTTCCGTCCAAACTTTGATGGCCTGGAAAACATCCATATCATCCAACATTGTGAATTTTCTGATATCTTCTTCCGTGGCCTCGTCAAATTTATTTTTAACTAAGAAGTATTTCAAATTAGAAGGCGCTTCCAAATCTACATTTTGAGAAACCAAATATTTGGCCCTATTAAGAATCTGAACCAAAATATGCTCTGCCAAAGCCGCCGTCTTATGATAATAAACCTGCCAATACATAAACATTCTGGCAGTCAGATAATTTTCTATAGAATAAATTCCTTTTGCATCAATGACCAATTTTTCATCGCTCACATTCATCATAGAAATGATTCGCTCGACATTCACGCTGCCTTCTGAAACGCCTGTGTAAAAGCTGTCTCGTTTCAAATAATCCATTCTATCCACATCCAACTGAGAAGAAATCAACTGATTGAAGAAAGAACGATGGTATTTCCCTTGGAACATTTCTATCGCCAAATCCAACTTTCCTTTAAATTCTTTGTTCAGTCGGTTCATTAGCAAAATCGAAATTTTCTCGTGGTGCCAATCATCCATCAACATATTTTCCAAAGCGTGCGAGAACGGGCCGTGTCCAATATCGTGAAGCAAAATCGCCAGCATCGCTGCTTTTTCTTCTTCTTTTGACACTTTCACTCCTTTTAATTTTAAAGTTTCCAATGCTTTGAACATTAGGTTCATTGCACCAAGTGCGTGATGAAATCTCGTATGTTTTGCGCCTGGAAATATGAGTGATAAAAGTCCGGTTTGTGAAATCCTTCTGAGTCTTTGGAAATAAGGATGTTCTATAATATCGAACAAAATCTCGTGAGGAATTTTGATAAAACCGTGAACCGGGTCGTTGATAATCTTTAGTTTATTCTGCACCTTTTAGAGTTGATGATTGATACAAAAATAAGGAAATTAAAATGGTTTTATGTAATAAATAATAGAATGGAAAATAAATATTCATTTGTATATTAGCTCAATAACTAAAGCCATAAAAGAATGAAATCAATTTTTTTCTTAGCCATAGTGCTCTTGTTTTTAATAGCTTGTGAAAAAGCTCCAAATCCGTTAAATAATTCTAAAACAGAAGAAAAAGCAAAAATGTTTGTTCCAGTTTATGGTCAAAAATATTTTAATTATGACCAAATTGATTTCTACCACATCGATTTTGATGAAAATAATATTATAGAATTAGATAATAACAAAAGCAATTCAAAGCTTGATAAATTAAAAAACGATATTATCATTGGTAATTTTCCGCAAAATTTAAATCAAATTGATTTCTTGAAATCAATGGATAAAATTGGCTATAATAAAAAAGAAATTCCAAAAAGTAAATTTCCTGAAATAGATAAAATATTTATTGAAAAGACTGTTAGTGAAAGTTCCACTTATGCCTGTATTGCTGTTTATAGAGATATTTTGATATTTAAAAATAAAGGAAAAATAATCGGAATTGCAAAAATCTGCTTTAGCTGTCACCAACACATCATCATCGGAACAAAAATTAATGATGAAAATTTTGGACAAAATGGAGATTATAAAAAACTTAAAGTTATACTAAATCAATAATTTTCAAACTAAAATCCGTAAACTCTTGGGCAAAACCTTAATGGAAATCGGCGATTTGATTTTTTTGAATTCGCCATCAATATGCCAGGTTTTTGTATTCACTTTGAATTCGATTTCTGAAACCGGAAGATAAGTGACATAATCATCATCTTTTAAACGTTTGGTAAACATTCTAAAAGCAAAAAACGGCGAATAAGTCAAAGGGAATTTCTTAACAAAAACTAAATCTACCAAACCATCACTTTTACTCGCCATCGGTGCAATATATGCGTTGTTTCCAAATTGGCGCGTGTTGGCAATATTCAGCATCAGATATTTGCCGTTGTATTGTTTGTAGTTTTCTTCTAAAAATTTGATTTTTATTGGCTTGTAATTGAAAAAAGTTTTGATAGAAACCTTGATATAATTCTTGAAACCACGGGTTGTTTTTTCAAATTCTTTTACCACTTTTCCATCAAATCCAGTTCCTGAAACATTGATTGAAAATTGATTATTCACCATAAACGTATCAATACTTCGGAATTTTTTCTGGTCTAATTTTTCTAAAAGAACCGAAATATTTTTGTTGAAATTGGTCTCATTGGAGAATCCATTTCCCGAACCTGCCGGAAAAACAGCTAGAATTTTATCTGTATTAATAAGCTTTTGTGCTACAACAGAAATTGTTCCGTCACCACCAACAGCCACAAAAATATCCACATCATTCCAATATTTTCTGATGAAATCATCTGTATCCTCCAAGGATTTAGAAACGATATAGATTGGATTTTCAACTTTTCTGGACAGGCTATCCAAAAAAGGCTGATAGTTTTTCTTTGCAGAATAAGGATTGATGATGAAAGCAAACTTCATTTTCCAAAAATAAAAATACTCTGAAGATTTCAGAGTATTTTTTTAATTTATTTGTGAGGCTTCAAGAGCTTCAGCCTGAAACTCTCGGAGGATTTTAAAATTTCTAAATTCTTTTATCGTCCGCCTTCCAGTTTTTGATATTCTGCTTGACTTTTGATGATGACCAATCATTTTGCGCAGTTTGATGCATCACTTCCATCAAATCTTCATCTTCTGCAAATCTGAGCGCAAAAATCTGAGCATCGGAAAAGTGATAAGTTGAGTTTTCCAATCTATTCCCCGTCAGAGCAAAATATCGGAATTTGAATTCATTAATAATCAATCGGTCCTGAAGTCCCAAAGCATAATGTTGACGAAGCATAAAAGACAAGACAATCATCAAAACTACAACGGCTGAAATTGCGCTCCAAATCATTACAAAAGAACTATTATGATTGATATTTTTGAAAACTTGAAATAAAGAAACTATCAGCAGAACTAATGAAACCGGATAGAAAACAAAATGATGCAAAGGATAATATTTCCTGTGATTCTTCAAATTTTGACGACTCATTTTTACTTGATATTATATTGTTTGATAAACTCCGGTTTCAATTGATCTTTAATATCTTTGAAATTTAAAGTGATGTAAACTACGCCCGCCGCATAAGCCGTAATCTCATATTGATTGTATGCAAGTGTGATTTTATTCTGGTCGAAAAAGAAATTATTATTCAGTTCAATTTTATCTACCAAGAGCATATCTTTTTGCTCAGGTTCATCGAAATGATTTTTCAGAATTTTGTCCCAATTTGCATCTGTAGGATTTTTGAAAATATCAGCTTGAGAAATCACTTTATTATTTTTCAAATCGAAGGTTTTGTAGGCTTCAAAATAATAACCGTGTGCGCCCCCGGAATAACCGCTTCCGGAATATTGCAATGTCAAAATATCATTCTGATGAGAAACAACTTTCATAGCAGAAGCTTCTTCCCAAGTCTGTTTATATTCGGGCGTATAATCCTGCGATTCATCTTTTTTCAAAGATTCTGTTTTGAACTTTTCAAGAACTTGCGTCAAAGTTTTCTTGGAGTAATCTGCAGAAGTGATATTCGCTGGTTTATAAATACTATCCAAAATAGTTTTGTTAGTAATAGCGGGAAATATCAGAACTTGTTTTTCGAAAGATAAAGTCAAAGTTTTTGCGACCTGCAAAGAATCCTGAACTTGGATAGAATCTACAACGAATTCTTTTTTAGTCTGTGTACTGTCGGATTTTGAGGTTGAAGTTCCTTGAGTTTCCTTCTTATTACAAGAGAAAAGCAGAATCCCGAAAGATAGAATTGTGATTAGGTTTTTCATAGGTTTATTTTAAATTGGTGATTTAACTATTTTAACGACTTGAAGATACAGCTTTTTCAAACATCGAATCCCAGCAGCCCGACTTATCTCCAATTCTTATTTTTATTATTTGAATCGATGAACCACTTCGTTAGGCTTGAGCGGAAATCCTTTTTTGCTTATTCTTCAAGTTGTATTTAATCTGAAATGTTCTGCAAATAAGATTGGGAGCGAAAGGCGGAAATAGCTGCCCAAAAATTATTTCAGAAATTACAGAGTTTGGTACCTAACAAAAAACCTTCCAAAATTGGAAGGTTTGATTTATAAATTTGTCTTAAGCATCAATTCTTGCGTAAACTGCATTTTTCTCTATAAATTCTCTTCTCGGTGGCACTTCATCGCCCATCAACATAGAGAAGGTAGAATCTGCTTCTACTGCATTGTCAATCGTTACTTGCTTCAAGATTCTGTTTTCAGGGTTTAGAGTTGTTTCCCAGAGCTGTTCAGGATTCATCTCTCCAAGACCTTTGTAACGCTGTACCTCTACTCCTTTTCCGTCCGGAGACATTTCCAAAGTGGTCTGCTCACGCTCTTTCTCGTTCCAAGCATACACTTTTTTGTTTCCTTTTTTCAATAAGTATAATGGCGGAGAAGCGATATAAATGTATCCGTTCTCAATCAGTTCTTTCATATATCTGAAGAAGAATGTCAAAATCAAAGTCGAAATGTGAGAACCATCGATATCAGCATCGGTCATAATTACGATTTTGTGATATCTTAGTTTAGTTAAATTCAAAGCTTTAGAATCTTCTTCTGTTCCTACAGAAACACCAAGTGCTGTGTAGATATTCTTGATTTCCTCGTTATCATAAACTTTATGAACCATAGATTTCTCCACGTTCAAAATCTTACCTCTTAAAGGCAAAATCGCTTGGAAATGACGGTCACGACCTTGTTTAGCCGTTCCACCTGCGGAATCTCCCTCCACAAGGAATAATTCTGATTCAGCTGGGTCTTTAGATGAACAATCTGATAACTTCCCTGGCAATCCAGAACCTCCCATAGGAGATTTTCTCTGAACCATCTCTCTTGCTTTCTTTGCTGCTTGTCTAGCTTTCGCAGCCAAAACAACTTTCTGAACGATGATCTTAGCTTCAGCAGGATTTTCTTCCAAGAAATTGGTCAACATTTCTCCAACGATTTTATCAACCGCTCCGGAAACCTCCGAGTTACCCAATTTTGTTTTGGTCTGACCTTCGAACTGAGGTTCCATTACTTTTACAGAAATCACGGCGGTCAAACCTTCACGGAAATCGTCTCCAGTAACTTCAACTTTTTCTTTTGCAGGAAGTCCTAATTCATCGGCATATTTCTTAAGAGTTCTTGTTAAAGCTCTTCTGAAACCTGCCAAGTGCGTTCCTCCTTCGTGAGTGTTGATATTATTAACATAAGAGTGAAGATTCTCATTGAAAGACGTATTATAACGCATCGCCACCTCAACAGGAATATCATCGCGTTCGCCTTCCATAAAGATTACATTCTCCATAATAGACTCACGGTTTCCATCGATATACTCAACGAATTCTTTCAATCCACCTTCCGAATGGAAAACTTCTGTTCTGAAAGTCCCATCTTCCAATTTTTCTCTTTCGTCCGATAAAGTAATAGTGATCCCTTTATTAAGATATGCCAACTCTCTAAGACGGTTCGCCAATGTATCGTAGTTGTAAACTAATTCAGTAAAAATAGAATCATCCGGTTGGAAAAACTGTTTTGTTCCTCTTTTATCACTATGTCCTATTTCTTCAACGCCGGTTTGCGCCTTTCCTCTGGAATAAACCTGCTGATAAACGTTTCCGTCTCTGTAAACGGTAGTGATCATCTCGTTGGAAAGTGCGTTAACACACGAAACCCCAACTCCGTGAAGACCTCCGGAAACTTTGTAAGAATCCTTATCGAACTTACCACCAGCTCCGATTTTGGTCATTACAACCTCTAATGCAGATTTCTGTTCTTTCTCGTGAAAATCGACAGGAATACCACGACCGTTGTCCATAACTTCTACGGCGTTCCCTTCTTTTATCGCGACAGTAATCGTATCACAATATCCTGCCAAGGCTTCATCGATAGAGTTATCCACTACTTCATAAACCAAATGGTGGAGACCTCTGACTCCTACATCACCAATGTACATCGAAGGACGCATACGAACGTGCTCCATTCCTTCCAATGCCTGAATACTACTTGCTGTATATTGTTTTTGACTCATATTGTAAAAGATTCAAGATATAAAACTCAAATTTTCAAATAGTTAGCTTGAGAATTTTTCTTGTTATTTTTCTGTTAATTATTTTATTAAAGCTTACAAATATCGTTAAAAAAAATGAGATATGAAAGGATTGAAATGAGTCGAAAAAGATAAGTTTTTAACAGGGATGTAAAACTGAAAACTAAAAATTCTGAAGAAAAATGAAATTATTTTTGAATAACAAATACTGCATTACTTATTTTCCAAATTTAATCATAGTTTAATACCATTACAACTTAGACAATAATTAGGTTTTAGATGACATTAATTCACAATTTAAAATTACAGCAAAGAATCTGATTTACATTAATTTACCCATTAAACAGTTGGTCAGTTAAATAAAATAATTACTTTTATAAAACTAAACAAAAATCAATTTTCATGAAAAAATCAATTTTTATTTTAGGTGCTTTTTTAGCACTAACACTAAGCTCTTGTAAAAAAGAAGAAACTAAAACGACAGAAGCTGCTGCAACTGAAAAAGCCGCCGAAAAAGCAACTGATGTAGTTGAATCTTCTGATGTTCCAAAATTCAGCGACCCTGAAATCACAAAATTTGCAGAGGAGTACAACACTTACGTTAAAGATATGATAGCAGCAAGCAAAGCTCAAGATGCAAAGAAAATCCAGGAACTCTCTGCAAAAGCACAGGAATGGGCTACTAAATCGCAAACCGCATTGGCTAAAATGACTGCCGAAGATCAAAAACTTTGGACAGACTATTACACAAAATTAGCGCAGGATATGACAAATGCCGCATCAGGCAAATAATTGCACTTCTATAAAACATAAGCGAGTCCAAAATTTGGACTCGCTTTTTTACTTGCAACTTTAGAATAATATTTTATTTATCTATACTTAAAAATTCATCCACTTTATTTGCACACTTCCGCCCTTCCGCAATAGCCCAAACGACAAGACTCTGTCCTTTTCTGGCATCACCACAGGAAAAATATTTAGTTTTATTCGTTTTGAATTCTCTATCATTTCCGATGAGATTTCCTTTCGGGTCCAGACTGATATCTAAATCTTCCACCAAACCCTTGTGCTCCACGTGCGTATAGCCTAATGCAATGAACGCCAAATCACAATCGATGACAAATTCTGAATTCGGTTTTTCTGTATAAAGATTCCATTGTCCATCGGCATCTTTTGTCCATTCCGCTTCGACAAGACGAAGACCAGTAAGATTTCCGTTTTCATCTTTTACAAATTCTTTGGAATTGACAGACCATTTTCTTTCACAGCCTTCCTCGTGAGAAGAAGTAACGTGCAAAGTCATCGGCATTGTTGGCCAAGGCATTGTTTCGTCACGTTCTATAGGCTGAATCGGTTTGTAATAGATTTGATAAATAATTTCCGCGCCTTGTCGGTTACATGTCCCTATGCAATCTGCACCTGTATCACCTCCACCAATTACAACCACTTTTTTCCCTTTGGCATCAATATTTTTTTCACTGAACTGAATTCCACTCACTTTTTTATTACTCTGAGAAAGAAAATCCATTGCAAAATGAACACCTTTCGCATCCCTATTCGGAATCATCAAATCTCGCGGAACTGTACTTCCCAAAGCCAAAACAACCGCATCAAAATTCCTATCCAAATCTTCCACAGAATAATTAACTCCAACATTGACATTAGTTCTGAATTCAATTCCTTCCTGTTTCATCCATTCTACACGGCGTTCGATAATTTTTTTATCTAATTTGAAATCCGGAATTCCGAAACGTAACAGACCACCAATTTCTGGGTCACGTTCAAAAACCACCACCGAATGTCCCATTTGATTTAATTGATAAGCCGAAGCTAAACCAGCAGGCCCAGAACCAACAACGGCAACTTTTTTTCCAGTTCGGGTTTGAGGAATAATTGGTTTTGCAAATCCGTTTTCGAAAGCGATTTCGATAATATTCTTCTCCACTTCTTCTATCGCAACCGGAAGACTGTTGATTCCCAAAACGCAAGCACCTTCACACGGCGCCGGACAAATCCGTCCTGTAAATTCAGGGAAATTGTTGGTAGAAATTAATAATTGGTAAGCCTTTTCCCATTGTTCTTTATAAACTGCCTCATTAAATTCCGGAATCATATTCCCAAGCGGGCAGCCACTTTGACAAAACGGAATACCACAATCCATACACCGTGAAGATTGTTTATGAAGATAACCCTCAGCAACCGGCGCATAAAATTCTTTATAATTACGAATCCTTTCCTCTACCGGGAATTTCTTCGGCAACTCTCTGTCGTACAATAAAAATCCATCTGTTTTTCCCATTACTTCAACTCATTTATTTTATTTTCCATCGCTATTTTGTAATCTCTTGGATAAACTTTGATGATATGTTTCAAATTATTTTCAAAGTCACTTAGAAGATAAGACGCTAATTCGCTCTTCGTCATTTCCAAATGTTCATTAATCAAATCTTTGATGATTGATTTATCTTTTTCTGTAATTTCCTCTAGGTCCGCCATATCAGGATTAAAATTTGTTTCTAAAGACCTTTCCAAATCCCAAACGTAAGCGATTCCGCCACTCATTCCCGCTCCAAAGTTTCTTCCGACTCCGCCAAGAATCAAAACTGTTCCTCCTGTCATATACTCGCAACCATGATCACCAACACCTTCTACAACCGCCGTTGCACCAGAATTACGAACCGCAAAACGCTCCCCCGCCATTCCGCACACAAAAATCTTCCCAGAAGTCGCACCATACAAAGCCACATTTCCGATGATGCTGTTCTGATGCGCTTTAATGGTCGATTCTTTACCCGGAAAAACCACTAAGTTAGCTCCAGAAAGACCTTTACCAAAATAATCATTAGCATCGCCTTCCAGAATCATCGTAATTCCTTTATTACAAAACGCGCCGAAACTTTGCCCAGCAGTTCCTTTAAAATTGAATTTCAAAGAATTATCAATCATTCCGTCTGAACCATATTTTTTGGTGACTTCGTGAGAGAGAATAGTCCCGGTAGTTCGATCGGTATTTTTGATGTTAAATCCAGCTTCAACCGATAGATTTTCATTAATAGCATTTTGCGAAGCTTCCAGCATTTTCCAAGACAAAGAATCTGAAAGCCCATGGTCTTGTTCTTCAATTTTAATAATTGGCAAATCAGTTTCGGACTTAAAGAAAATCGGACTCAAATCGATATGTTTATGTTTCCAAAATGATACATCTTTTTTTGTCGTCAAACATTGAGACTGCCCAACCATTTCATTAATTGTTTTAAAGCCTAAACTCGCCATAATTTCCCTAACTTCCATTGCCAAAAAAGTGAAATAACTTACCAAATGCTCAGGTTTTCCTTTGAATTTTTTCCTCAATTCTTCATTTTGAGTAGCAATACCAACCGGGCAAGTATTGAGATGGCATTTTCGCATCAAAATACAACCTTCCACAATCAAAGCAGAAGTTGAAATCCCCCATTCTTCCGCGCCAAGTAAAGTTGCAATAACAATATCACGACCTGTCTTCACCTGACCGTCAACCTGCAAAGTCACACGATGACGCAGTTTATTTTTGATTAATGTTTGCTGCGTTTCCGCCAATCCCAATTCCCAAGGCAAACCTGTATGTCTTGTAGAACTTAATGGCGAAGCTCCAGTTCCGCCATCGTAACCAGAAATCAGAATATGGTCAGCTTTTGCTTTTGCAACACCGGAAGCAATCGTTCCGACGCCCGCTTTTGAAACTAATTTAACGGAAATCCTAGCGTGTCTATTCGCATTTTTCAAATCGAAAATCAATTGCGCTAAATCTTCTATGGAGTAAATATCGTGATGCGGTGGTGGCGAAATCAAACCAACACCCGGTGTAGAATGTCGGGTTTTCCCAATCCATTTATCCACTTTAAAACCTGGCAATTGCCCACCTTCGCCAGGTTTTGCACCTTGCGCCATTTTAATTTGAAGTTCTTCTGCTTCCGCCAGATATCTCGCTGTAACACCAAATCTACCTGACGCTACTTGCTTGATTGCTGAACGTAGATTATTTCGATTTTCATCCAAAACATAACGTTTCTCATCTTCGCCACCTTCACCTGTATTGCTTTTTGCACCAATTCGATTCATAGCAATCGCCAATGTAGAATGCGCTTCGTAAGAAATCGAACCAAAAGACATTGCACCCGTTGCAAAACGTTTCAGAATATTTTCTATAGGCTCAACTTCATCAATAGGAATCGATTGTCTGTCATTTTTAAAATCCATCAGACCTCGCAGAAGTGAAGCTTTCTCTGAAAGTTGATTGACCGTTCTTGAATATTTCTTGAATATATCATAACGATCATTCCAAGTTGCCTGTTGCAAAAGATGGACAGATTGCGGATTGAACTGATGATATTCGTTATCTGGTTTCCATTGATAAACACCCCCTGGCTCCAAGATTTGCTGAGGTAATTTCCGAACAAACGCATTGAAATGTTTTGTCAAAGCTTCTTTTGCGATTTCATCAAACCCAATTCCATCGATTCTTGAAATCGCTCCCGTAAAACATGTATTAACAACAGCTTTATTAAGACCAATAATCTCAAAAATCTGTGCGCCATGATAAGACTGTAATGTAGAAATTCCCATCTTTGAAAATATCTTCAGAAGTCCATCTCCGACCGCTTTTCTATAATTATTTTTTAATTTATCTAATTCTATTTCGTTTCCGAATTCATTTTTATGGAACATTTCGCGGATGCTCGCCAAAGCCAAATAAGGATTGATTGCTGTAGCTCCAAAACCTAGCAAAGCCGCAAAATGATGAACTTCCCACACATCGCCAACCTCCATCACAATTCCAATTTTCCGACGAACCCCCTTTCTTATCAAATGATGATGAACCGCAGAACATGCCAAAAGAGACGGAATCGCCGCGTGACCCGAATCCAAAGAACGGTCGGAAAGCACAATAACCTCAAACCCGTCATCAACAGCATCTATCGCATAACGACAAATCCTATCAATTGCCTTTCTCAAAGTTCCTTCTTTCTCATCCGTCTTAAAATAAGTATAAATGGTTTTCGATTGAAATTTCCCCGTATCTACACTTCGCAACTTTTCCAATTGTTCATTATTCAGAATCGGGTCATCTAATTTTATAGAATGGGCGAAGTTTTTATCTTCTTCCAAAAGATTACCACTTCCACCAAGAATTGTAGTCAAAGACATCACCAACTTTTCACGAATCGGGTCAATGGGCGGATTAGTAACCTGAGCAAATAATTGTTTGAAATAAGAACTGAGATGTTGCGGTTTTTCACTCAGAACAGCCAAAGGCGCATCAAAACCCATAGAACCAATTGGTTCTTTTCCCTGCTCCGCCATTTCTTTGATAATGACATCCAAATCCTCTCTTGAATATCCAAATGCTTTTTGATATTTGAAAAT
Organism: Epilithonimonas zeae; assembly: GCF_023278365.1. Classification (NCBI taxonomy): domain Bacteria; kingdom Pseudomonadati; phylum Bacteroidota; class Flavobacteriia; order Flavobacteriales; family Weeksellaceae; genus Epilithonimonas; species Epilithonimonas zeae. Next base: position 1,673,115 of record NZ_CP075338.1, read on the forward strand.
ATCTTCGGATTGTAATTTGTTAAAACGAATTTTTGGACTTGGCAATTCGTTGATATTAATCTTCATTTTATCCAACCAATCTCTATACGGTTGAGAAGTACAAATCTCTTTTTTAAGTTCCTCATCGCTAATGATTTCGCCTTTTTTCATATCAACCAAGAACATTTTTCCTGGTTGAAGACGACCTCTTTTTATGACTTTTTGCTGATCTACCGGCAAAGCGCCCGACTCCGAAGCCATAATAACGCGGTCATCGGAAGTAACACAATATCGTGAAGGTCGAAGTCCGTTTCTATCCAAAGTTGCGCCGATAATTTCGCCATCTGTAAAAGAAATAGAAGCAGGACCATCCCAAGGTTCCATCATACAAGCGTGAAATTCATAAAAATCCTTCTTGTAATCTTCCATTTGCTTGTGACCATCCCAAGCCTCGGGAATCAGCATCATCATTGTATGCGGAAGCGAACGACCCGAATGATAAAGCAATTCTACCATATTATCAAGGTAGGAAGAATCGGATTGTCCTGGTTTTGTGATTGGCAAAATCATATCCATTTCCTGAGCAGTAAAATTGGAACTTTCGAATGTTTTTTCTGAAGATTTCAACCAATTCAGATTCCCTCCAATCGTATTGATTTCGCCATTGTGAGCCAAAAAACGAAACGGTTGCGCCAAACTCCACGTCGGATTTGTATTGGTTGCAAAACGTGAATGCACCATTCCGAAAGCCGAACGCAATCTCGGGTCTGACAAATCCTTGAAATAGTTACGAATCTGAACCGAACGCAACTGACCTTTGTAAATCAGCTTTTTACAGGAAAAAGAAGCGACGTAAAAACCAATTGGGTCATTGCTTGTTACGCTCGTAATCTGATGTGAAATATAATTTTTGAAAACGAACAATTTTCTCTCAAAATCTTTATCAGTTTCTATATCAAAAGGGCGCTCTACAAAAAGCATTTCCATCACAGGTTCTACGCTTTTTGCCAAATCTCCTAAATCTATATTGCTAACAGGAACAGGACGATAACCCAAAATTTTGAGTCCTAACTTTTCCGCCGATTGCTCAATAATCTCTTTACATTCTTGCCTGATGAAATTATTCTGAGGAAAGAAAAGCATCCCAACACCATATTGCCCAGGCTCAGCAATATCAATTCCGTATTTTAAAGCTTCATCAAAAAGTAATTCGTGTGGTAGTTGGATTTGAATTCCCGCGCCATCACCTGTATTACTTTCGTAACCTGTAGCACCACGATGTTCCATATTTTCGAGCATCGTAATTGCATCGCTGACAATTTTGAAACTTTTGAGTCCTTTTATATTAGCCACAAAACCAACACCGCAGGAATCGAATTCTGTTTCTGGTAAATAAAGTCCTTGATTTTTGGGAATGGATTTTCGGGAAGTTTTCTTTGCTCTTTTCATCTACATCAATTTTGGATATTAACAAACTTAATGAAAAAAAAATCAAAAATGATTTTAAATTACTGAATCAGCAATTATAAAAACTACAAATAAGATTCAAAACAAATAAAACATCTTTTATTTGATAAAAATTTACATTAATTTAATATTGGATAAAAAGTTGTTAAAACTGAATTAACATATAAAATAATCAATGTATTAACAATCAGACAATTAATCAAAATGATCATTTCAATAAATCTTGAAAAAACGTAGAATTAAACCTAATTTTTGTAAAAATATGATATTGAGTTAAAATCTGATATAAAACAAAAACACCCCTGAAAAATTAGGGGTGTAATATTTTAAAATTCAATTTCAAACCAAAACAATATTATATTTTGATAAAGTTATTTATTTAAAAGGATTTTTAATTATTTAGAAATTAAAAAACGAAAAGTAAATTTAATTTTAACAATTTACCATAATTAATTAAATTTATTTAAATAATTAATAAACTAAACCTCATTATAAATGATTTTCAACAACAAATCCAGGAAAACCTTAAACCAACTTCATCAACAAAATATCATCAATTTTCTCAACTTTCACCAAATTATTTTTAGTTAAAGTTTTAGATGCTTTGTCCCATTTTTTACCAGAAAGTTGGGAGCGGATTTTTACTTCATTCAATTCCAATGCATCTTCCTGAGAATTAAGAATTTCAAGGATTACTTTTTCATCTTCACCTAATTCAACAGCTGGTGCTTTTTTCTCAGGTCTCATTTGCGGGAAGAATAGAACCTCCTGGATGCTCGGATTATTCGTTAAGAACATAATCAAACGGTCCATCCCGATTCCAAGACCAGACGTTGGCGGCATTCCGTATTCTAAAGCTCTAAGGAAGTCTTCGTCAATAAATTGGCCTGCTTCATCATCCCCTTTTTCTGACAATAATAATTGATGCTCAAAACGCTGCCTCTGGTCAATCGGGTCATTTAACTCCGAATAAGCATTCGCAATTTCTTTTCCGCAAACCATTAATTCGAAACGCTCTGTCAAACCTTCCTGGCTTCTGTGTTTTTTGGTCAAAGGTGACATCTCCACAGGATAATCTGTGATGAAAGTCGGCTGAATAAAGTTTCCTTCGCATTTTTCTCCAAAAATCTCATCAATCAATTTCCCTTTACCCATCGTTTCATCCACTTCGATTCCTATAGATTTTGCAAAATCGAATAATTCCTGCTCAGATTTTCCAGTGATGTTGAAACCTGTGTATTTCAGAATCGCTTCTGTCATAGATACTCTTGGATAAGGTGCTTTCCAGCTGATTTTATGTTCTCCGAAAGTTGATTCCGAAGAGCCATTCACTGAAGTTGCACAGAATTCCAGCAATTTTTCCGTAAAATCCATCATCCAGTTGTAATCTTTGTAAGCTACATAGATTTCCATTGCCGTGAATTCGGGATTGTGCGTTCTGTCCATTCCTTCATTTCTGAAGTTTTTTGAGAATTCATAAACGCCGTCGAATCCACCAACAATCAATCTTTTCAGATATAATTCGTTGGCAATTCTAAGATATAAAGGAATATCCAAAGCATTGTGATGGGTAATAAATGGTCTCGCAGCCGCTCCACCAGGAATGGATTGCAAGATTGGCGTTTCAACTTCAAAATATCCAGCATCATTAAAGAACGTCCTCATTGCATTGAACAATTTTGTTCTTTTAACGAAGATTTCCTTCACGTGAGGATTTACAACCAAATCCGCATAACGCTGTCTATAACGCAATTCCGCATCTGTAAAACCATCAAAAACGTTTCCTTCAGCATCTACTTTTGGAAGCGGAAGCGGACGAAGAGATTTGGTCAACAATGTGAAATTCTTCACCATTACCGTCATCTCTCCAACCTGAGTTTTGAACAATTCACCTTCAATTCCGATGATGTCACCGATATCTAAAAGATGCTTGTAAACCTCATTATATAAAGTTTTGTCTTCACCAGTACAAATCTCATCACGGTTAAAATAAACCTGAATCCTTCCTTCGGAATCCTGCAATTCTGCAAAACTTGCCTTCCCCTGGATTCTTCTGGACATCAAACGTCCGGCAATCACCACCTTTTTCCCTTCTTCGAAATCCTGTTTTATAGATTTTGTGGAATCAGTGATTTTGTATTCAGCGGCCGGGAATGCATCGATTCCCAAATCGGTCAATTTCTGTAGTTTTTCGCGACGGATAATTTCCTGTTCTGATAATGACATTTTAATTCAATTTTTTCGAACTGCAAAAATAGTGATTTTTAAATGGTTGTGGAAGTTAAATTTTGGATGAGGCACAAAAGAAAACTTATTGAATTTTTTTGAACGCAAAGTCCGCTAAGTTTTTTTGAAAATATTGAAAATATTTTTAAGGTTCACAAAGGCGTAAAACTCATCAAAGATTTTTTTAACAGAAATTTTGTCATTCCGGAGGAATCTCAACAGTCTGGATTCCTCCGGAATGACAAATCGTGAAAATTATACTAACTTTTGATTATATGTTGAATCTGCAGCCCGACTTGAGCGGACACTTCGAGAGCCTTAGTGTGACAAGCGGGAGCGGAAGGCGAATTAAACTGCCCAAACCTAACAAAGTGGTGATACTTAGTCAAATAATTATTATTTTAAAACCAATCTTTCCTCCTCTCTTTGGGAATAAGTGTCCAAGCCAAAATTCTGCTGATTTTCTGACCTTGCGCCATATCAATAATTTTGAATTCGGGTACGTTGAGATTTTTAAGAAGTGTAGTCAACTGATGCAGATTATCCTTTTTGGAAACCAAACTTGTGAACCAAAGAACGTTTGAGGAAAATTCTACACTTTCATTAATCATTTTTTTGATGAAAGCCATTTCGCCACCTTCGCACCACAATTCGGATTGTTGCCCGCTGAAATTGAGGTTTGTCTTTTGGTTATTCGATTTTCTGAGATTATTATTTTTTCGTCTATTCCCTTGTAATGCAGATTCTTCGGAATCGTGGAACGGCGGATTGCACATCGAGAAAGTGAATCTATCTTCGGGTAATAAAATATTTTTAAAAATCAAATCAGTTTCAGGTTGAAGTTTCAGTTTTATATTTTCTTTTAAATCCGTATTGCTTTCTAAAATCTTTTGAGCATTTTCGAGAGAATCTTGATTAATATCAGTTCCAATCATTTCCCAACCGTAAGAACTGTTGGCAATCAGCGGATAAACGAGATTGGCTCCCGTTCCGATATCCAGACCTTTGACCAAACTTCCAGTTGGAATTTCGCCATTTTCTTCCGCTAACAAATCCGCTAAATAATGGACGTAATCTGCACGACCAGGAATCGGTGGACAAAGATTACCTTCCGGAATATCCCATTCTTTGACTTGATAATATTTCAGAAGCAAAGCTTTATTAAGCAACCTAACCGCTTTCGGAATGCTGAAATTAATCGTGGATGTGTCGTAATCATTTTTAAAAACGTAATGCTTCAACTCTGGAACAACAGAAATTAATTCTTCAAAATCATAAGAGTTACGATGAAGATTTCTTGGGTGTAAGCTGGATTTTTCGTTCATTTATTTTTCTTTCTCTAATTTTTGAATTCCAGCTTTCACATCGGGATGGCTCATAAAAAGATTCCAGATTAACCCTGTTCTGTGATTTTCCATCATTACAGTCATTGGAGCCTGATTCAATCCCATAAAAATCGGTGAGCACCAATTGTTATTTAAGTCAAATGAATCCCGGAAACCATATTCTCCCCAAAGAAAATCGCCGTAATTAAGATAGAAATTTTTCAAAACAGCCATAGATTCTTTTGGTGTATAAGGAAAAGACGCAATCGCACCAGTTGGTGTCAATTTTCCTGTATCTTCTCTTTCCACAGGCTCATCAGGATTGTAACCATTTGGTCCATCGGAAGCCGTTAAACCCCAACCGTCTTTACCATAACCTTTTTGTTTTTTCGGATTTTCGACACAATACAGGTAATTGATTTTAGCAATATTCTGATTATTTTTGAAATAATTGGTGTATCGGTCCGTCAATCCGTGCGGGTCATATCCCATAAATGAATAATGTGCGAAAAAGAGCGGACCGCCTTTGTTGACGCCAACATCCAGTTTGATTCCGTAATAAGTATTTCCGTTTGTGTACATTGCACCTTCATCAGAATTACCCCAATCTTTTCTATAGTCTTGCGCTCGTTTTTCCTGACTTGCCCAGCCCGAATAATACATACTTGCCGGAACGGAATGTGTCGGCGAAGCAATTGCCATCAGATAAGTAACCATCGTCTCGTTCCAGCCAATCAGATTATGATTGATAACCCAGCCTTGGTCAGGCGACCAATGCCAATACAAATATTTACTGTCTGGTTTTTGGCGAAACCAATCCCATTCAATGCCTTTCCAGAATTTGTCAATTTTTTGTCTGATATTTTTCTCTTCAGCATTGTCTTTATTAAAATATTGATGGGCTGCCAACAATCCCTGAACGAAAAACGATGTTTCCACCAAATCTGCTCCGTTGTCTTTTTTTCCAAAAAAAGGTTCGGTTTTCCCTGTTTTTCCGTCAATAAAGTGAGCAACAGCGCCGTGATATTTGTCGGCTTTTTCAATAAAATTAACAATCTTGGTAAACCTTTCGACAGATTCTTTTCTTGAGATAAAACCTCTTTCAGTTCCCGCAATCAGAGCCATAATTCCGAAACCAGAAGCGCCCGTTGCAATCATATTCTGTCTTCCGTTGGTATTTTCTTTTGACAAACCACTTTCCGGTTCCGCACCATCCCAATAATAATTAAATGAGGCTTCCTGGACCATTGTCATCAACTCTTCATCCGACATATTTCTGGTTTCAGAAGAAACGATTTCTGATAATTTTGATTCATTGAAAAGCTTATCCAGGAAACTGATTTTATAAGAATATTTCTTTCCTGTTTCATTAGTAAAATCAGCAAATCTATCGATATAAGCATCCTGAATTCCGACCGGTTTGAAGTCTTTTCCATTGTCGGAGCGGTAGATTTTAACATACCTGATATTATTATCTGTGATGGGATTCCATTTCAAATCGACGTGTTTCATATAACCTTTAGCAAAAGAAATTTTTGGAATTGAAGAAATTATTTTCTTTTCTTTTGAATCGATGAAAGCAATATCATCTAACCAAATTTTATTGTTAGAATCAGAATTTTCCGGTTGAGAAAAAACAATAGCTTTGACTGATTTTGGATTATCTTTAATTGAAGTATCCAAACTAGAAATATCAATCAGAACATTTTCCCATTGATTCTTTTTCGTCAGCTTAAGTGTTACTGGTTTTGAAAAACTTCCGTCTGTTTTTTGAATTTTTACAGTTGGTAAAATATTGGAATCGTTTTTCTCAGATTTGATCCAAAAACTTAGAAAATTGGATTTGGTAAAAAAATCTTTTCCTCTCACATCTTCATATTCTATTGATGCTTCCCATTTTCCGTCTTTTGCATTTTTATAATCCAGCAAAAGAGAATTTCCAGGCGAGTGAAACTCATTTTTATCAACCAATAATTTATTATTCTGATTTTTCACAGAAGCTGAACCTGAAGATTTCACATTTCCATAAAAGAAATTATCTTTCATCAAACTGTTAGTGAAAAAAGTATAATCATATTGATACTCCTGCGCATATAACGATGCGGAAAGAAATAAAGCTGAATAGAATATAGACTTCATAGATTTTGTTTTTGAAAAGATACTCATTTTCTCCAAAAGAAGCATAAACGAAAAAAAGACAGTTCAAAACTGCCTTTCATTCATATTTCAAAAATGTTTATTTTGACGATAAAATATATTGCGCCATAAATTTCGCATTTTCTTTACTGAAGCCGTGCGCCGGCATTGGAACATCGCCCCAAACGCCAGAACTTCCTTTAAGGATTTTCTCTGCCAGCATTTCTACATTTTCCGGTGTATTGTCATATTTTGCTGCAACTTCTTTATAAGATGGACCAATCATTTTTTCATCCAATTTGTGACAACCTAAACAATCTGAGCCTTCAATTAAAGATTTCCCCTCTGCGATTGGGTCAATTACAACTTTTGGCGTTGGTTCTGGTTCAGCAGCAATTACATCCTTATTACCAGAAATCTCACTTTTGGAACAAGAAAATATTCCCACTAAGACGGCTGCTACAAATATTCTTTTCATATTGATTATTATATCACAAATTTATTAAATAAGGAATTAAGACTGATTTTAAATTAGTCCGAACAGGAATTATTATCTTTGCAGAATGGTAAAAATTGGCAACATAGAACTTCCTGACTTTCCGCTTTTGCTGGCACCAATGGAAGATGTAAGTGACCCACCTTTTAGAAAGCTTTGCAAAATGCACGGCGCAGACTTGATGTATTCTGAGTTTATTTCTTCGGAAGGCTTGATTCGTGATGCAATTAAAAGTCGTAAAAAGCTCGATATTTTCGATTACGAAAGACCTGTTGGAATCCAGATTTTTGGTGGCGATGAGGAAGCAATGGCAATGTCAGCACGGATTGTGGAGACTGTAGAACCAGATTTGGTTGATATCAATTTTGGTTGTCCTGTAAAAAAAGTGGTTTGCAAAGGAGCCGGAGCTGGTGTTTTGAAAGACATCGATTTGATGGTTCGATTAACTAAAGCCGTTGTGAGTTCTACCCATTTGCCTGTTACTGTAAAAACCAGATTGGGCTGGGATAATGATTCTATTAATATCGATGAAGTTGCCGAAAGATTGCAGGATGTTGGAATCAAAGCATTAACAATCCACGCCAGAACACGTGCTCAAATGTACAAAGGTGAAGCAGATTGGGAACATATCTCAAGAATTAAAAATAATCCAAATATCGAAATTCCTATTTTTGGAAACGGTGATGTCGATTCTCCTGAAAAAGCTTTGGAATATAAAAACAAATACAACTGCGACGGAATAATGATTGGTCGTGGTGCGATTGGTTATCCTTGGATTTTCAATGAAATCAAACATTTTTTTGAGACCGGAGAAATTCTTCCTGAGCAAACTATCGCAGAAAGATTAGAAGCTGTGAAAAACCACGCACTTTGGTCTGTGGAATGGAAAGGCGAACGTCCCGGAATTGTGGAAATGAGACAACATTACAGCAATTACTTCCGCGGAATTCCACATTTTAAAGAATTTAAGACTAAGTTTCTTCAGGCTTTAACCCTTGAACAAATTGATGAAATCATCGAAGAGACGAAGCATTTTTATCAGGAAAATGTGATTTAATCAAATATAAAAAAATACACTAACCTTTTCAGAGTTTGAAATTGGCCAAGCCAAATCTTCGATTTCTGAAAGGGTTTTTATTTTATATCTAAGTACCAAATTTGATTGACCGACAAAATCCATAGCCCCGATAGTAACGGCATCCTTTTTTGTCATTGCGGTGAAAAGTTCTGAAGATTGCTTCACTTCGTTCGCAATGACAAAAAAGATATAGTGGATAGCGGGATTAAGCTCCTAATGATGATTTTGTAAAATACTTTTATTTAATTTTGTAACGTTTTGTTTCCAAAATGAAACTAATTCAAAAGAAAAAATTAAAATGAAAAAAGCCTTACTGCTCACTATATTGGTTTCCGGCGTTTGTCAAGCACAGATGTTTGAAGACCCAAAACCGACCAAAATTGACACTTTAAAAGGTTCTAATACAGAGTTCAGGAACTTTTGGGATGTTAAAAAATATGATATAGTTTTGGAACCTAATTTTGAAGCCAAAAGTATTAAAGGAAGTAATAAAATCAGTTTGACGATTGAGAAAGATGTTGTGAATCCGGTTTTTCAAATCGACCTTCAAAGTCCGATGAAAGCAGATAAAATCACAGCAAGTTTTCCAATTGCCGAGAAAAAAATTGACGGAGATTTCATTTTCTTAACTACAAAAAAGAAATTCAAAAAAGGAGAAAAATATACGATTGCTATTGATTATTCCGGAAATCCGCTGATTGCAAAACACGCGCCCTGGGACGGCGGCTGGATTTTCACAAAGGATAAAAACGGAAATCCTTGGATGACTGCTGCTGATGAAGGAATCGGTGCGAGCATTTGGCTTCCTGTAAAAGACATTTGGAGTGATGAGCCTGATAACGGAATTACTTTCAAAATCATAACGCCAAAAGATTTGGTTGGTGTTGGCAACGGAAAATTAATCAAAGAAGAAAATCTGGGTGATAAAAAGTCCTGGCTTTGGGAAGTGAAAAGTCCGATTAATGATTATTCCATCATCCCATCAATTGGAAAATATGTGAATTTCAAAGATACTTTTGAAGGCGAAAAAGGAAAATTAGATTTAGATTATTGGGTTTTAGATTATAATCTTGACAAAGCTAAAAAACAATTTGAGCAAGTAAAACCAATGATGAAAGCCTTTGAACATTGGTTTGGTCCTTATCCTTTTTACGAAGATTCTTACAAATTGGTAGAATCGCCACACCTTGGAATGGAACACCAAAGCAACGTTGCTTACGGAAACAAATATCAAAATGGGTATCTTGGAAGGGACCTTTCCGGAACTGGAATTGGTCTGAAGTGGGACTACATCATCATCCACGAAACCGGACACGAGTGGTTTGCGAACAACATTACGGCAAAAGACCAAGCTGATATGTGGATTCACGAGAGTTTCACAACCTATTCCGAAACCTTGTTTGTGGACTATGTTTTTGGGAAAGCTGACGGCAACAATTATCTGCAAGGATTAAGAGGAAATATCCAAAATGACAAACCAATTATCGGGATATACGGCATCCGAAATGAAGGCAGCGGCGATATGTATCCAAAAGGTGCGAATATGATTCACACAATTCGTCAGGTGATTAATAATGATGAGAAATTTCGTCAGATCTTAAGAGGTTTGAATAAAGATTTTTATCATCAGACCGTAACTTCTGCACAAATTCAGAATTACTTTTCTGAAAAATCAGGCATTGATTTAAAGTCGATTTTTGACCAATATCTGACAACCATCAAAATCCCTACTTTGGAATATAAGCAGAATGGCAATCAACTGACTTACAAATGGACAAATGTGGTTCCGAATTTGAAACTTCCAATCAGACTAGCAGATGGACAGGAATTGAAACCAACGGAACAGAATCAGACAACTACTTTGAAATCTGACAAACCAGTTGAGTTTGATAAAAATTATTACATCCAAGTGAAGCCTGTTAATTAATATTTCAGTATCTTTAATACACATAAAAAAACCATTTCAAATTCATCTTTGAAATGGTTTTATATTTAACATAAATTCAAAAACATATTATGAGAAACAAATTCATACTCTGGGGAATTGTTGTATTAATCGTGACTTGGACGACAGCTTTGTTAATAAAAGCCCATTATTGGATCCCGATTTTCCTGACCTTTCTTTATATTTTAGGGATTTACAACACGTATCAAACGAAACATGCAATTCTTAGAAACTTCCCTGTTCTTGGTTATTTCCGTTATATTTTTGAGGAAATTTCTCCGGAGATTCAACAATATTTTATTGAAAGAGAGACAGACGGAAAACCATTCCCGAGACATCAAAGGTCAGCTGTGTACAGAAGGTCAAAAAACCTGAGTGATACAGTACCATTCGGAACACAACTGGAAATCAATCATCGGAAATATGAAGGCATCAAACATTCTATCTACGCCAAACATCCAAAAGAAGAACTGCCAAGAGTAACTATTGGAGGCAAAGATTGTAAGCAACCTTATAACGCATCACTTTTTAACATTTCTGCAATGAGTTTTGGAGCGTTGAGTGACCGTGCTCAGATGGCTTTGAACCGAGGTGCAAAAAAAGGGAACTTTTACCACAACACCGGCGAAGGCGGTATTTCTCCCCATCATTTGGAAGGCGGCGACCTTTGCTGGCAGATTGGAACAGGTTATTTCGGATGCAGAAATGAAGAAGGGAAATTCGATGCCGAATTGTTTACAAAATACTCGAATCTGGATAATGTGAAAATGATTGAAATCAAATTGTCTCAAGGTGCAAAACCAGGTCACGGCGGTGTTTTACCAGCTGTAAAAAATACGCCGGAGATTGCCAAAATCCGACACGTCCCACCTGGCGTTACGATTCTTTCGCCACCATCACATAGTGCTTTTTCTGACGCGGAAGGTTTGTTGAGATTTGTGCAGCAATTGCGTGAGCTTTCTGGCGGAAAGCCAGTTGGCTTCAAGCTTTGTATCGGCGACACGAAAGAGTTTGAAGACATCTGCGAACAGATGAATATCCTGAACATCTATCCTGATTTTATTACCATAGATGGCGCAGAAGGTGGAACGGGCGCAGCGCCACCAGAGTTCTCAGACGGTGTTGGGATGCCATTGGAACCTGCATTGATTTTCGTGAATAAGACTTTGATTAATTATGAATTAAGAGATAAATTGAGAATCATTGCCAGCGGAAAAGTTTTGACTTCCTTGGATATTCTAAGAGCTGTTGCAATGGGCGCTGACCTTTGTAACAATGCCAGAGGATTTATGTTTTCACTAGGCTGTATCCAGGCGTTGAGATGCAACACCAACACTTGCCCAACCGGTGTTGCGACGCAAGATAAAATGCTGATCAAAGGACTGGACACCAATGATAAAACCGAACGTGTTTATCAGTTTCATAAAAATACTTTACATACGTGTAATGAGTTAATTGCCGCAGCAGGAAGAGAGTCTTACGACCAAGTTGATGCTTCTATGTTTATGCGAGGTGATGAGTTTGAACATCTTTCTGACACTTACTTCCCAGATATTTTGGAGAATGTGAGGAGAAAATAATCAATTGATAAAAAAAACGTCTGGAGTTTTCCAGACGTTTTTATTTTGAATATACAATTCTTATTCCCACTCAATCGTTGCTGGTGGTTTCGAACTGATGTCGTAAGCTACTCTGTTGATTCCTCTCACTTCATTAATAATTCTACTTGAAACGGTGTCCAAAAACTCATACGGTAGTCTGCTCCAAGTCGCCGTCATAAAGTCAATGGTATTGGCAGAACGGACAACGGCTGTATATTCATAAGTTCTTTCATCACCCATTACACCAACGGATTTTACCGGAAGAAGAACCACGAATGCCTGAGAAACTTTCTCATACAAATCATTTTTATATAATTCCTCGATGAAAATATCGTCAGCTTCTTGCAAGATTCTTACTTTTTCAGCATCAACTTCTCCCAAAACTCTGATTCCTAAACCTGGACCTGGAAACGGATGTCTGTAAACCAACTCGTGCGGAATTCCCAATTCCTCGCCTACTTTTCTCACCTCATCTTTGAACAATTCTCTTAAAGGTTCCAACAGTTGGAATTCCATTTCTTCCGGAAGTCCACCTACGTTGTGGTGTGATTTGATAACTGCAGAAGGCCCATTTACGGATTGAGATTCGATGACATCCGGATAGATTGTTCCTTGCGCTAAGAATGTTGCACCTTCGATTTGTTTTGATTCTTCATCGAAAACGTGAACAAACTCGTTACCGATGATTTTTCTTTTTTCTTCCGGGTCACCGATGCCGGCTAATTTGGATAGAAATCTCTTGGAAGAATCTACCATTTTGATATTCATATCGAAGTGCTTTCCGTAATTTTCCATTACTTTTTTGCCTTCGTCTTTTCTCAAAAGTCCTGTATCTACAAAAATACAATTCAGTTGATCGCCAATTGCTTTATGGATTAAAACCGCAGCAACAGAAGAATCCACGCCGCCGGACAATCCAAGAATCACTTTTTGGCCACCCACTTTTTCTTTGATTTCTGCAACGGTTTTCTCGATATAATTGGTCAGTTTCCAGTTTTTGTCTGCTTTACAAATTCCGAATACGAAGTTCTCCAGCATCTTTCCACCTTCTTCGGAATGCGAAACTTCCGGATGAAATTGTACTGCATAAATCTTCTTTTCAGGATTTGAAATCGAAGCGATAACACCCGACTTGGCATTGAGTTCAAAACCTTGTGGTAACTCTGCAACCTCATCGAAATGGCTCATCCAAACGACTGAATTTTGATAAACACCTTTCAGCAATTCGTTTTCTTTAACGATGTCTAAGTGTGCTTTTCCATATTCGCCTTTTTCTCCTTTGGCAACTTTGCCACCCAAAAGATGAGCTGTTAATTGCATTCCGTAGCAGATTCCTAAAACCGGAATTCCTTGTTCATACAATTCTTTTTCTACAAGGTGCGCATTTTCTGCATTCACAGAACTTGGCCCTCCGGAAAGGATGATTCCTCTTGGTTTTTTCTCAAGAATTTCTGATAATGGTGTGTTGAATGGTACTATTTCCGAATAGACTTCCATTTCACGGATTCTTCTTCCAATCAATTGGTTGTACTGTGAACCGAAGTCTAAAATGATAATTCCGTTTTGCATATAATGTTGTAATATTTTTTTAAAATTGTGCGTAAATAAAGGTTCTTTTGAACGGGTAAAATACCGGCGAACCTGTGAAAACTTTTCTCAGTTCTTTTTTATAATCCTGTTTGTATTGCTCTTTCAATTCTTGCGGAAGTTTCTCTACGAAAGGAATCATTGCTGTTCCTGATGCCCAGTCATAAACCGCATCTGCATCTTTCATAATGTGAGGATACACTTTTTCGAAAACATTGATTTTTTTGCCTTCGTTGTCTGACAAAATCTTGGCGTAATCTTCTATATTAAGAACCGAATATTCTCTTTTCCAACCATTGAAATGTTTCTGATAAACCTCGTGTTCCGCAACGACAGACAATAACTGATGAACTATGAAATTATGATTCGATGGAACCTGAACGGCTAATTGTCCTTCCTGATTCACTTTTGAAATGAGTTTTGGAAACAAGTCGTAATGATTTTTGCACCATTGCAAAGAGGCGTTGGCGACAATCAAATCAAATTTATCGTCCAATTCTACTTGCTCTTCTACGCTTCTTTGGAAGAATTGTAATCTTTTGGTTTTGTATTGTTCAGCTTTCTGAAGCATCTCTGCGGAAGAATCTATGCCGATAATCTGCGAATTTGGAATAAAATCCAGAAGTCCGGACGTTAGTTCACCAGTTCCGCAACCCAAATCGATAACGGACATATTGGATTTTATTTCCACCAATTTGATCAAATCAAAATAAGGTGCTGAACGTTCTTGTTTGAACTGGTCGTAAACATCAGGATTCCAAGGCATTTTTTTTAATTATTAATTATGAGTTATTAATTATAAGTTGGGTACTTCGACAAACTTAGTGTGACAAATCTAATAGCAAAAATTTTATTTTCAGTGATGTCAGGCTGAGGCTCTCGAAGCTTTTATATTAAATACACTTCCATATCTAAGTTTCCGAATTGCAAACTAGCCCCGATTGTAACGGATACCCCACAGCAAGCGTTGGCAAATTGCGGCTGCGCGAGGAGTATGAGTGGAAAGCGGGATTAAGCTCCTAAAAAAAAGAGACATTGGTCGCCCAACATCTCTGTATATTTTAGAATTTCGCAATATCTTCTCGGTAAAATCCGTAGTCAAAATCTACAGCCACCGCATCTTCGTAAACTTTTTTGCGAGCTTCTTCGAAAGTGTCTCCTAGCGCTACCAAGTTCAAAACTCTACCGCCTGTGGAAACCACCCTGTCGCCTCTGTAATCTGCGCCAGCGTAAAGCAACTTGCTCCCTTTCACTTTTTCTGCTCCAGTAATCTCGTAGCCAGTCTCGTGATTCTGAGGGTAACCTCCTGAACAAACCACTAAACAAACAGCTTTTTTATTTTTAAATTTCAAATCCAAATCTTTGCCATGAAGACAATCCTCGATAACATCTACCAAATTGTTCTCTAACAATGGTAAAAGCACCTGAGTTTCCGGGTCGCCCAATCTCATATTATATTCTAGAAGATAAGTTCCGTTTTTGGTAATCATCAATCCGAAGAAAATAAATCCTTTGAAGCTAAGACCTTCTTTTTTAAGACCTTCTACGGTTGGATTCATAATATGTTCTACGAAATCCTGATGATGTGCTTCTGTAAATTCTGGGCTTGGTGCCGCAGAACCCATTCCGCCAGTATTTGGACCTTTGTCGCCGTTTCCTACTTTTTTGTAATCTTTTGCAGGAACAAAAGGGAAGATTTTTTCACCATTGGAAACTCCAATAATTGAAGCTTCGAAACCTTGAAGAAACTCTTCTATAATCACCTGAATCCCAGAATCTCCAAAGATTCTTTTAATCATAAAATCGTGAATTGTACCCTCTGCTTCTTCCAAATCTTCAGCAATCACCACACCTTTTCCGCCAGCTAAACCACTAGCTTTGATTACTAATGGAAACTCTTGTTTTTGAAGATATTCTCTAGCCTCAATATAAGAATCAAATGTCACAGATTGTGCCGTTTTGATTCCGTAAGTTTTCATAAACTTTTTAGAAAATGCTTTGCTACCTTCTAGTGAAGCCGCTTTTTTTGATGGACCGAAAACTTTCAAATCCACTTTTTTGAACTCGTCCACAATCCCTTCTACAAGAGGTGCTTCCGGACCAACGATTGTCAAATCGACTTTGTTTTTAATTGCAAAATCTCTAAGCGCAATGATATCTGATTCGTTTATATTTTCTCCTAATTTTTCTGTCGTGGCGTTGCCAGGCGCGAAAAACATTTTTGTAATCCTGTTATCCTCGCTCAATTTAGTTGCCAAAGCCGAAGCACGGCCGCCATTTCCAACAATAAGTAATCTCATCTGTAAATATTAATGTTTTTGTGGATAAAACGCTTGAAATCTTTCTATTTCCGGAGAACTTTCGTTTGTAGCGTTTCGTCTGTTTTCAGTTTCACTTTTTAAAGTGCCAAATTTAAGATTTTTCAATGACAATTCTCATACCGAGATGAGTGTAATTTTCTTAAAAAAATATTAAAATGATAATACTGAATAAATGCCTGATAAAATCTGTAAAAATTATCTCTAGTAGATTTCACGAATTCAGGAAATAAAACTAATAGAAATAGATTAGCCAAATTTGCTTGATTTGCGAGAGATATAATGATTCATTAAACTACAACATAGACACATAGTTTTTGTATGGATTTGAGGTAAAATAGTTGTTGAATTACTTCTCTTTTATCTTTGTACATAAAGATTGCGCATTGCTATGTGCCTATGTGGTTTGATTAAATTTATAATTATATAGGCAATTCCATTGGAACTTCTATCAATAATATTTCTGAGTTTTCCCGTGCTTCTAAAGTGAAACTGTCTGTATCCCAAATTCCGAAACCGTCTCTTTCATCCAGAATTTGGTCTCCGATTTTAGCTTTTCCTTTGATGACAAAAACGTAAACACCGTTGCTAGATTTATTGATTTTATAGTCTTTGGAAAAACCTTTGTCAAATTTGGCCAAATTGAACCAAGCATCCTGATGAATCCAAACGCCGGCGTCATCTGCATTAGGCGAAAGAATTTGCTGAAAATCATTCTGAACCGAATTTTCCTCGATGTTGATTTGGTCGTATCTTGGTTTTACATCTGTTTTGTTGGGAATAATCCAAATTTGTAGAAATTTCACTGGTTGCTCAGTTGCATTTTCTTCGCTGTGCATAATTCCGGTTCCTGCTGACATCACTTGAATATCGCCTTTTTTGATGATTCCGGAATTGCCCATATTATCACCGTGACGCAAATCGCCTTCCAAAGGAATAGAAATAATCTCCATATCGCGGTGCGGATGTCTCCCGAATCCCATTCCGCCTTCTACAAAATCATCATTCAAAACTCTCAAAACTCCGAAATGGGTTCTTTCCTGGTTGTGATAATTGGCAAAGCTAAACGTGTGATGACTTTTCAACCAACCGTGATTGGCGTAACCTCTACTATCTGCACTGTGATATACTGTTTTCATTTTAAATTGATTAATTTTTAGGCTTTTGTTGATACAAATTTCCTTCTTTGAAAACTTCTACACATTGACGTAGGATAAGAACGGAAAAACTCCAACGATGGTTGGAGTTTTTATTATTAACACAAAGGCGGAAAGTTTTTATTGTATAAGCGCTATGCTTTTAGGGCACAAATATTTTTAACTTCATTAAAATCAAACAAGCATATTCAACACATCAGGATTATCATTCAAATAAGATTCGAAATAACCAAGATCTTTCATTCTCTGTTTCAAGCCATTAAAATCAGAAATATTGGAAAGTTCGATTCCTACAATCGCCAAAGCAGTTTCCCTTGAATTTTTTTTGGTATATTCGAAATGGGTGATATCGTCATTTGAACCGAGAACATTCAGCACAAAATCTTTCAGAGAACCTGGACGTTGTGGGAATTTGACCATAAAATAATGCTTCAACCCATTGTAAAGCAAAGCGCGTTCTTTGATTTCCTCCATTCTGGTAATATCATTGTTGCTTCCGCTGACGATGCAAACTACATTTTTACCCTTAATCTGATTTCGATATTGTTCCAAAGCTGAAATAGAAAGCGCTCCGGCCGGTTCCAAAACAATTGCATCTTTGTTATAAAGTTGAAGAATCGTATCACAAATCATCCCTTCATCCACAGGAATGCAATCTGCAAGCGCATTTTTGCAAATCTCAAAAGTCAAATCCCCTACTCTTTTAACCGCTGCTCCATCTACAAAACCATCAACTTCCAATAATTCTGTATTGAGATTATTATTGATAGAAGTTCTCATAGAAGGCGCACCTTTTGGTTCAACGCCGATTAACTGAGTTTCTTTTGACAGCTCTTTAAAAACGGTAGAAATTCCGGAAGCTAAACCGCCACCACCAATCGGAATGAAAACAAAATCAATATTTTCTTTTTGTTGCTCTAATATTTCCAATGCCAAAGTTGCCTGTCCTTCGATAATCTGAACATCATCAAAAGGATGAATAAAAGCTGCTCCCGACGTTTGCGCAAATTCCAAGGCTGCATTTTTTGAAGCATCAAAAGTATCGCCGACTAATTTGATTTTGGCAAAGTTTCCGCCGAACATTTCGACTTGTTCCAGCTTTTGTTTCGGAGTTGTCACGGGCATAAAAATCGTTCCTTTAATCTGAAGCTGTTTACAGGAAAAAGCTACTCCCTGGGCGTGATTTCCGGCGCTTGCACAGACTATTCCGTCCGAAGTTTTGCCTTCATTGTAAAGACTTTTGATTTTATTGTAGGCCCCACGTAATTTATACGACCTCACAGGTTGCAGGTCTTCTCTTTTGAGAAAAATATTGGCTCCAAATTTATCTGACAAGCGGGCATTGTATTGCAATGGTGTATAATTCACAACATTTTCTATACTTTTTCGGGTTTCTTTTACCGTTTCCAAGGTTGGAAATATCATCGTTTCATTCATTTTTAATTTTATTTTTTTAACCACTATGAGCACAAAGATTTTCACAAGGAGCACAAATTTTAAAATTATTCGTACACATTTTTATGGTCTTTGTGAAAATCTTTGTGTTTCTTGTGGTTTAAATCATTTTTGCTCATTCCGTTTTCCAAGACGAGTTTGTGACTGAGTTTTTTTGGTAATTGAGATTCAAAATGCCCAACATAAATCAACGATTGTCCTTGACCTGCCAAATCATCAATTACCTGATTGAAATATTGCGTCTGTTCGCTGTCCATTCCCTGACAAGGTTCGTCCAGAATTAAAAGTTTTGGTTTTTTAATCAATGTTCTTGCGAGCAAAGCCAGGCGCTGTTTTCCAAGTGATAAAGTACTTAATTTTTTATTCTTATCTTCCTTCAAATCGAAGAAATGCAGCATCTGCTCCAATTGTTGTTGCTGACTAAAACTCAATTTCTGAAACAAGGACATCGAGTCAAAAAAACCGGAAGCAATGGTTTGTCCGACATTCGCATTCATATCGAAATACCAATGTAACTCAGGCGAAATCATTCCGATTTTTTCTTTGATGTCCCAGATACTTTCACCGCTTCCCCGCTTTTGCCCGAAAAGATAAATCTCATTAGCATAAGCCTGCGGATGGTCACCATTCAACAAACTGAGCAATGTTGATTTTCCCGAGCCATTGTGACCCTGCAACAGCCATTGCTCACCGGAATTGACTTCCCAATCGATATTTCTCAGTACTTGTTTTTCACCATAAGAAATATTGATATTTTCCAGTTTGATGAGATTTTCCTGTTCGTTTTCCTGATTATTTTGTAAGAAAAAAGGAAGCGATTTTGGCGTTCTTTCTTCTCCTTTGGAAAAGTCTTTTGGAGAATTCTTATGAACTAATTTTCCGTTCTCTATTTCTACAAAATACTGAACATTTTCAGGATATTCGTCATCGTTATTTATCAAAATCAATGTGACATTTTCCTGAATTAAATTATCAAAAGCCTGATTCAAAAACTGTCTTGATTTGGTATCCAATCCTGTGTAAGGCTGGTCGATAATCATAACCTGAGGTTTTAGCCAAAGTGCTTTCAGTAATTGTAATTTCTTGTGTTCGCCGCTTGACAATTCTATCAATTGCTGATTTTTAAAATTTTCAAATCCAAACGGTTCTAAATAGGATTCCAAAATTTCAAAATCCAGATTTTCTTCTTTCCCGAAATGATTGAGTTCTGCAAAAACGGTTAGGGTATCATTTTTAGCAAATTGATTATATCGCTGTTGATAATAAAAATTGCGGTCGCCTTCCAGATTAGTGAACTGAAACCAATTTGAAACGTACAGAACTTTCCTCTTCAAGTTTAAATTTTCATTAAAATTGACCTCAACTTTTCCTTCAAAATTTTTGATTTCTCCGGAAATGATTTTGGCTAAGGTTGTTTTCCCGCTTCCGCTTAATCCGCCCAACATCCAGCATTCTCCGGAAGATATTTCCCAGTTTAAATTTTCCAATATGGGTTTATTATATTGGAAGTTTAGGTTTGAAATGTGGATGATTGGGGTTGACATTATTTAAGTTTTTTGAATCAATTTTGAACACAAAGTGCACAAAGATTTTTTATTAACTAACTGCTTTAAGTTCACAAAGCCGCTTCGCTTATAAAAGGTTTTGCATATAATTTGTCTTTCCGTAGGAATCTAGACTTAGTATTTTAAAATTATTGCTGAGATTTCTACGAAATGACAAAAATGCTGTTGGTTTTAACGCGCCCTGGCTTGAACGGAGCTCTTTTTCTGTCGTTGCGATTGACCAATAGTTCAACAGATTGCTTCACTTTGTTCGCAATGACAGAAAAAAGCGGGAGTGGAAGACGGATAAAGGCGCCCAAATAAATATTTTATACTGTTTTGATAGACTTCATCGCCGTCATTGCCTGACGCAGTTTTCTGCCGACAATTTCTACCGGATGATTTCTCAAAACATCGTTCACATAAACCAATTGAGCGTTGTCAACCGAAGTTTTTTTGCCTTCGTTGAAGTCTTTTCCAACCAAATCCGTATCCACCGACTTCATAAAATCTGCCAGCAAAGGTTTGCAAGCCTGGTCGAACAGGTAACAGCCGTATTCTGCAGTGTCGGAAATCACACGATTCATCTCGAACAGTTTTTTTCGTGCGATGGTATTGGCAATCAAAGGGGTTTCGTGAAGCGATTCGTAATAAGCGGATTCCGGCTTGATTCCGGCTTCAACCATCGTTTCAAACGCTAATTCAACACCCGCTCTGATGAAGGCCGACATCAAAAGATAATTGTCAAAATATTCCTGCTCCTCGATTTTCACATCCCCTGCCGGTGTTTTTTCAAAAGCTGTTTCTCCTGTTTCTGCACGCCATTTCAAAAGGTTGGCATCGCCGTTTGCCCAGTCTTCCATCATTGTTTTGGAAAATTCACCGGAGATGATATCGTCCTGGTGCTTTTGGAAAAGCGGACGCATAATATCTTTCAGTTCTTCTGACAATTCAAAGGCTTTTAGTTTTGCAGGGTTAGAAAGTCTGTCCAGCATTCCGCTTACACCGCCGTGTTTCAAGGCTTCTGTAATAACCTCAACACCATATTGAACCAATTTGGAAGCGTAACCTGCATCAATTCCTTTTTCGACCATTTTGTCAAACGAAAGAATAGAACCTGTCTGCAAAAGTCCGCACAAAATCGTCTGTTCTCCCATCAAATCGGACTTCACTTCTGCCACGAAAGAGGATTTCAAAACACCGGCTTTGTGACCGCCTGTTCCTACACAATATGCTTTTGCTTCTGCCCAACCTTTTCCCTGAGGGTCATTTTCAGGATGAACAGCAATCAGCGTCGGAACACCGAAACCTCGCAGATATTCGGCACGAACTTCGGAACCCGGACATTTTGGAGCGACCATAATCACCGTCAAATCTTTACGAATCTGCATCCCTTCTTCCACGATATTGAACCCGTGTGAATAGGACAAAGTCGCACCCTGTTTCATCAAAGGCTGAACCGAAGTGATTACCGAAGTGTGTTGCTTGTCAGGCGTTAAATTGATGACCAAATCCGCAGTGGGAATCAGTTCTTCGTAAGTTCCGACTTTGAAATTATTTTCGGTTGCGTTTTTCCACGAATCTCTCTTTTGGTCGATAGCTTCCTGACGCAATGCGTAAGAAACGTCCAGTCCGCTGTCTCTGAGATTCAGACCTTGATTCAGCCCCTGAGCGCCGCAGCCAACCACTACGATTTTCTTTCCTTTCAATGCAGAAACGCCATCAGAAAACTCTGAACTGTCCATAAATTCCGCCTGTCCTAACTGATGCAACTGATCTCTGAGTGATAAGGTATTGAAATAATTTGCCATATTTTTAAGTAAAAAGTAAAAAGTATCAAGTAAAAAGATTACCGTAACTACTTTTTAGGATTAATATTTTTTTGATTTTTAAATTTTAATTTTTTGAAAAATTACATTGTGAAAACATCGTCTCTTTTATCGAGATATTCGTTTTCAATAAGTTCGGGAGATGGTTCTCTTTTTTCAAACTCGAGGACTTTTTCGTGGATTCCTGCGCTGTTTTTGATGATTGCGATTCTTGCTCCACGCACGAATTCGATGAGCCCGTATTTGTTGAGCTCTTCAGTTAACCGGTCGATTTCTTCCCGATGTCCTGCCGTTTCAAAAACGATGTAATCCTGACGAATCACAACTGTAGATGCGCCATACTGACGAAGCAATCGTTCTACATAGACCTTTTCTGTCACCACATTTGCGGGGACTTTGTAAAGTGCCTGTTCCTGCCAGACAATTTCATCATCTGTATTGAAATAAGCTTTCAGAATGTCGATTTGTTTTTCCAGCTGACGGCAAAGTTTTCTTACGACTTCTTCGGTTTCATTAATGAGAATTGTGAATCTGTGAATGCCTTCCACCTCGGAAGGAGATGTATTCAAACTCTCGATATTGATTTTTCTTCGTGAAAAAATCCCTGAAATTCTGCCAATTAATCCAACAGAATTTTCGGTGTATAATGTGATGGTAAATTCTTGTTTTTCCATTGTTTTGTTTTTCAAAATTCCCGTTATTGGAATGATATTGAACCCTTCGGGTTTCGTGGGATGTTGATCTTATATTCCATAGGTTGCACCTACGGCTATTCATATTAAACCCTTCGGGTTTTGATGGGATTTTCATCCTATCCTTTATTAAGTCGTCCTTTCGGGACTTTGTTGAAAATTTATTTTAAACGAATTTCTGAAACCGAAGTTCCTTGGGCTACCATTGGGAAAACGTTATTTTCTTTTCCCACCATTACTTCCAAAAGATATGCGCCATCGTGATTGAGCATTGTTTCCAAAGCTGTTTTTAGGTCTTTCCTTTCTGATATTTTTTGTCCATCGATGTAATATCCTTTTGCAACGGCTACGAAATCTGGGCTCGTGATATTTACAAAAGAGTAACGCCTGTCGTGGAAAAGCTGTTGCCATTGTCTTACCATTCCGAGGAATTCATTGTTTAGAATCAGGATTTTGACCTTCGCTCCGAACTGCATAATGGTTCCTAATTCCTGCAACGTCATCTGGAATCCGCCATCTCCAATGATTGCAACCACTGTTTTTTCTGGTGCGCCATACCAAGCGCCGATTGCGGCCGGCAAACCAAATCCCATTGTTCCCAATCCGCCTGAGGTTACGCTGGATTTAGAATTATTGAATTGAGCATATCTGCAAGCAACCATCTGATGCTGACCAACATCGGTTGTGATTATTGCATCGCCATTTGTAAGCTCATTAAGAACTTTGATGACTTCTCCCATTGTCATTACATCGGTTGTGGGATTCAGTTCTTCTGTAATTACTTCTTTGATTTCTTCTTTTTCCAACTCACGGAATTTTTCCAACCATTCTGAATGGTCATTGTTTTTTAGAAGCGCTGTCAGCATCGGAAGTGTCTTTTTACAATTCCCCCAAACCGGAACGGTGGTCTTCACATTTTTATCAATTTCGGCCGGGTCAATATCGAGATGAATTACTTTCGCCTGTTTTGCATATTTATCCAAACGACCCGTAACCCTATCATCGAAACGCATTCCGACCGCAATCAGAACATCACATTCGTTGGTCATTACATTGGGTGCGTAATTGCCGTGCATTCCCAGCATTCCGACGTGTAGTTTGTGGCTGGTTGGAAGCGCACTCAATCCCATTACAGTTGCTGCTGCAGGAAGATTAACTTTCTCAATAAATGTTTTGAATTCTTCTTCGGCTTTTCCCAAAATCACCCCTTGTCCAAACAAAATAAATGGCTTTTTTGCCTGATTAATCAATTCTGCGGCCTGTTCGATATATTCATTTCTGATTTCCGGCTCCGGGCAGTAACTTCTGATATGATTGCATTTTTTATACCCCGAATATTCGAATAATTGCAACTGGGCATTTTTGGTAATATCAATCAAAACCGGACCTGGTCGACCCGTACTTGCGATATGAAAAGCTTTCGCAATCGCTTCCGGAATTTCGGTTGCATCGGTTACCTGATAATTCCATTTTGTAACCGGCGTTGTGATATTGATGACATCGGTTTCCTGAAAAGCATCCGTTCCCAAAAGTGATGCAAAAACCTGACCTGTAATACAAACAATCGGATTGCTGTCTATCATTGCATCCGCTAAACCTGTCACCAGATTGGTTGCACCGGGACCACTGGTTGCAAATACAACCCCCGTTTTTCCGGAAGTTCTTGCAAATCCCTGTGCAGCGTGAATGGCACCTTGCTCGTGACGAACCAAAATATGTTTTAGTTTTTCGGAATAGTCGTACAAAGCATCATAAATCGGCATAATTGCGCCACCGGGATAACCGAAAACTGTATGTACATTTTCCTGCAACAGAGCTTCTAAAACGGCTTTGGAACCGGATATTTCTACCGGTTTTGGCTGTTCTAATTCTATATTTTCTATTTGTGAAATGGTATTGTTCATTTTTAATATTTTTTCCGTTTAAGATTGAACCCTTCGGGTTCTGATTTGTTTGGGTTTATATCCATTCCATAGGTTTCACCTACGACTACTGATATTGAATCCTTCGGATTCGTTTTGAATTTATATCCTGTTTTCAAATTTCACCTCCAGATTTTTTTAAAACATTATTTTGAAACGCAATACGATTGCAGCCCGGCTTGAACGGAGCTCTTTTTGCGATGACCAAATAGTTCAACTTATTGCTTCATTTTGTTCGCAAAAAAGCGGGAGTGGAAGACGGAAATAGCTGCCCCAAATAATATCTTACTCATTATTATCTTATAAATCGGTGACACAGCCTTGTGAGGCATCTGCTACAGATTTGGCATATTTGTACAACACCCCGCTTTTTACTTTGTATTCAGGTTGCTGGAATTCGGCTTTTCTTTTGGCAATTTCTTCATCCGACAACAATGCGTTGATGGTATTTTTTTCAGCATCCAATTCAATCACATCTCCATCTTTAATCAAGCCAATCAATCCTCCGGCAAAACCTTCCGGCGTGATATGACCAACAACGAAGCCGTGCGTTCCTCCGGAAAATCTTCCGTCGGTAATCAGTGCGACATTTTTACCTAAGCCTGAACCCATCAAAGCGGAAGTCGGTTTGAGCATTTCCGGCATTCCGGGTGCGCCTTTTGGGCCTTCATTTTTGATTACAACTACATTTCCTTCCTGAATTTTTTTATCTTCGATACCTTTGATGAATTCTTTTTCGCCATCAAAAACTATTGCTGTTCCTTTGAAATAAGCACCTTCTTTTCCTGTAATTTTCGCAACAGAACCTTTCTCAGCAAGATTTCCATACATAATTCTAATGTGGCCAGTTTCTTTGATTGGATTTTTGATATCGTGAATGATATTCTGCTGTCTGTTTATAATTGAAGTCACGTGTTCCAAATTTTCAGCAATGGTTTTTCCCGTAACCGTTAAACAATCGCCGTGAAGTAAGCCTAAATCCAATAGATACTTCATCACTGCAGGAACGCCGCCGACTTTATGAAGGTCTTCCATCAAGTATTTACCACTTGGTTTAAGGTCTGCTAAGAATGGAGTTTCATCACTGATTTTTTGAAAATCATCCAAAGTCAAATCGTATCCTATGGATTTTGCAATGGCGATAAAATGGAGAACTGCATTGGTACTTCCTCCCAGAATCATAATTAACCTCAACGCATTTTCGAAAGCTTTTGGTGTCATTATATCGGATGGTTTGATATCTTTTTCAAGAAGAATTTTAACATAATGTCCGGCAAACTGACATTCTTCTTTTTTCTCTTTACTAAGTGCGGGATAAGAAGAAGAATAAGGTAAACTCATTCCGAGAGCTTCAATTGCTGAAGCCATTGTATTAGCTGTGTACATTCCACCACAAGCTCCTGCACTTGGGCAGGAATTCTGAATCACACCCTGAAAATCTTCTTCGGAAATTTTACCTGCAATTTTATTTCCCAACGCTTCAAAAGCTGAAACGATGTTCAAATCTTCGCCTTTGTAATGTCCCGGCGCAATACTTCCGCCATAAACCATTATCGAAGGGCGGTCGAGACGAGCCATCGCCATCAGAGAACCCGGCATATTTTTGTCGCAACCCGGAACAGTAATCAATCCGTCGTAATATTGTCCGGCGCAAACTGCTTCGATAGAATCTGCAATGATGTCTCGACTTACGAGGGAATAACGCATTCCATCGGTTCCGTTGGTCATTCCGTCACTGATTCCGATGGTGTGGAACATTAATCCAACTAGATTCTGTTCTTTAACCCCTTTTTTTACAATCTCAGCCAAACCATTCAGGTGCATATTACAAGTATTGCCGTCGTAACCCATACTTGCAATTCCGATCTGTGCTTTGTCAAAATCTTCTTTTTGAAATCCAATCCCATAAAACATCGCCTGAGTTGCGGGTTGAGTTGGGTCTTTCGTGAGTGTTTTGGAATATTTGTTTAAATTTTCAGACATATTTTATTTTTTTGACAGGTTGTTTCTGTCGTATTTTTTTGATGGATTACCATCGAATATTTTTATTGATTTGATAGGATTTTATCCTATCCTTTAATAGACCGTCACTTCGGGACTCGTATTTATTTTTCTAAGATTAAATTTTCGGATTTCAGATATGAATAATCTTCTTCTAACACCAAATGACGATAAGCCATTTGAATTTTTGATGATAAACTGTCTTCCCAATTCAGTTTGAAAGGAACGTTATCCAGAGAATCTAAGGCTACAATTTCAGCCGCAGTTCCACAGAAAAATCCGGCATCTGTACCTTGCATTTCTTCCGGTTTGAAAAACTTTTCTTCTGTAGGAATTCCGAATTCTTCACAAAGCTTTAAAGCTGTTGCACGAGTAATTCCCGGAAGAATGCTTCCTTTTGCTGGTGTAAATAATTTTCCGTCTTTTTCGAAGAAAATATTTGCTCCCGAACTTTCAGCTACATTTCCGTCAGCATCAAGGACCAACGCTTCATCATAACCTTTATCCTTAGCTTCCTGACAAGCTAAAATCGAGTTCACATAATGACCGCTGACTTTTGCTTCCACTTTGAAAGCTTTTGGATTCGGACGTTCAAAAGAAGACGTCATAATTCTCATTTTGTTGGCGAGATAACCGTTGTCCCAATTCCAAACTTCGATTACGAGATAACTTTTTTGTCCTTTTGATAATGACATATTCGGAGAACAAATGACAATCGGACGGATATATGCATTACTCAGATTATTAATTTCCAACAATTTGTAAGTTGCTTCTACCATTTCTTCGGTAGAATAATCGAAAGGAATCAGCATAGTTTCTGCTGATTTACGAAGTCTGTCGTAATGTTCCTCTGCTTTGAAAATTTTGGTTCCGTTGACTGTTTTATAAGATTTAATTCCTTCGAAAACGGCATATCCGTAGTGTAAAGATTGGCCGTACAAGTCGGTCTTGGCTTCTTTTGCTTTCACATATGCCCCATCAAAGAAGAGAACACTGTCGTCATTGTAATACATTTTGTGCTGATTTTTTATGTTTGTTATTTGTCTGTTTTAAATAAAAAAACCACTCTCGTGATGAGAGTGGTCTGTATTAATTTCAATTTCAAAAATTATCACAAGCCATCCCTCACCACCGGAATCCGATAATGCTAATAATGACAATAATAATTACTGAATAACTCATCTTTTTGTTTTGAACGGTACAAATGTATAAACTTTATTGAATTTTCAATACAAAAATCAAATTATAAATATCAAAAACTCACAAAATATTTATTTTAATACGATATTCATCAAATCAAAAACAGTCTATAAAGTTCTGATTTTCAGTTGATGGAAGTTGTAGGAATTACGACGTCTAAAATTTTACTTAGAATATGAGGTTTTGTTTTTTAATTTTAATTTTTGATCTGATTTTTTCTAAGAAAAACGAAAAATCCACCGATTGGTGGATTTTGTATTTAGAATAAAACATTATTAAATTAAAAATGAACCTGCTGGATTTCTTCTTCAATTTCTTTTGGTGTTTCGTCTTGAGACTTAATGAAAATCATTGTAATCAAAGCACCCAACAACATACAAACGCCACCAACTATAACATAGTCAATCGCCATTTTTCCGAATAGATTGGAAACAATTGGTCCTCCAAAAATACCATTAATGATTTGAGGAACTACGATAAAAAAATTGAAAATCCCCATATAAACGCCCATTTTTCTTTGTGGAATTGCATCGATTAACATTGCATAAGGCATTGCTAAAATACTAGCCCAAGCAAATCCCAAACCTATCATCGAAATCCAAAGCATTGATGTGTCTTTGATAAAATACATAGAAATCAATCCTAAACCACCACTCGCCAAAGCCAATGCATGGGTTTGCTTTTTCCCGATGATTTTTGCAATAGGCGTCAACAAGAACGCAAAAGGGATTGCAAAAAGATTATATAATCCAAATAAATGTCCTGTTAAATCTCCAGCTCTATTGAAATCGACTGATTTTGTATCTTCCGGTGACAATCCGAAATGATGTGTCGCCAAAGCACTTGTTGTGAAAACCCACATGGTAAATAATGCAAACCAAGAAAAGAATTGAACGATTCCTAATTTCTTCATCAAGCTTGGAATATTCGCAAAATCCTTGAACATATCTGAGAATTTTGAAGGTTCTTCCACGGTTTCTTTTCCGCCTTCAAATTCAGCAAATTCTTGTGGAGAGTATTCTTTGGTTGTGAAAATCGTGTAGAGAATTGAAATAATAAGAACCGTAGCTCCAATGTAGAAAGCATAAATTACATTATCTGCAACATAACCTTCTGGTGCAGCATTTGAGATTCCTAGCTTCGTCAACCAGTTCGGCATTTCTGAGCCAATTACCGCTCCGATTCCAATCAAAATAGTTTGGATAGAAAACCCTAAAGTTCCCTGATGTTTTGGCAACATATCTCCGACCAAAGCCCGGAAAGGTTCCATTGCAATGTTTACGGAAAAGTCCATCATCGCCAGGAAAATTACAGCAAGTAATAAAACATTCGCTGCAATCATGTGCGTTACCGAAGCCGCATTTGGAAGCAAAACCAATCCTATTGCACATAAAACTGCACCAATCAAGAAATAAGGTTTTCTTCTTCCCAACGGACTCCAAGTGTTATCCCCCATATGTCCAATAATTGGCTGGACGATTAAACCTGTAACTGGCGCCACCAGCCAAAACCAGGATAATTCGTGAACGTCTGCTCCAAGATTTGCTAAAATTCTACTGGCATTTCCGTTCTGTAAGCCAAATGCCATCTGGATTCCCAAAAATCCCATACTCATATTGATAATCTGAGCGATGGAAAGATTTGGTTTTATTCTCTTTGTAAAAATTGTATCTGTTTGTTTTGCTCTCATTATTTTAATTTTAGAATTAATGCATCTTCGATAGGTGCTTTAATTTTTGTTACTTCATCCACCAATTCATTAGGAACTGTAACGGACAGAACATATTGTTTCACTTTCCATTTTCCACCGATTTTTTCAACAACGCCAGAACCTCTGCAGATTTTCATTTGTGTATCCAAAATTTCATCAAACCAAGCGTAATTTCCGTCTTTGCTGAAATAAATATTTCGTTTTAGAGATTTGAAATTCCAAGTTGTTTTCTTATCAAAAAATGGTTTTGCCCAATCTTTGAATTCTTTTTTGTTCCAAACTTCCGTTGCATCTGTCCCAATAAAAGTTGATTGTTCTGCAAAACAGTCAAAGTATTTATCAAAATCTGCATTGGCTGCAAACGTATTGAAATCATCCAGTAATTTGTTGATATTCTTTTTCTGAACGTTTTCGTAAAATCCTTTTTTCTGAGCAGAAACAGGAATCGAAAATATCAAAAAAGATAATATGAAAATGGAAATTATTCTTTTCACTTCAAGTTTATTTTTGAGTTTCTATTATTTTTCTTATTAATACAATTTGCCCTAGATGATAATAGTTGTGTTCTATCATACCGTCAAGATTTCTGATGTATGTTCCGTATTTTTCATTGACAAAATCCGCATTGAGTTTTTCTTCAGGTAAATTTTCTATCAATTTTGCAAATTCCTCAGAATCTTTCCAGAAATCATCAAGAAAATTCTCCCATTGTTGCTGAGATTCTACAGGTGGAAAATCGAAACTGAATTTATCTCTGATTTCCAAATCGCCACCAAGCAAAACATTTTTAATTCCTTTAATATAATAATGAATATGTTGTGCAAGAACAGCAATAGTATTCAAATTCTGAAACTTAACCGTAGCCAATTTATAATCCAAATTTTCCAGCTGGTCCTTGAAGTTGGTGTTTGCAATCCAGGTTCCATTCAGGATTACTTCACGAAAACGGCTAGCTAATTGTGATTGAGTTTTCATATTCAAAATATTACATTTTTCCGGTTTTAAATTTCAATTATTTCAATTCTAAAATTAATGAAGATTTTGCAGGAATAGATAAATTAGTTTTTAAATCAAAATCTTTGTCAGAAATGATATCTTTTCCTTTTGTGAAATTCTTCAGACCTTCAGAAAAACGTTTCAAATCTAAGTTTTGATTTTCCTTATTGTTATTGATAACGACCATTACCCTTTTGTTATCCGTATATCGGAAATAAACGTAAACGTTGTTGTTGGGGATATAATGCAAAGTTTTCCCTGTATGAACCGCTTCGTTTGTTTTTCTCCAATTAAGAAGTTTTTTGGTGTAATCAAAATATTCGTTTTGAGATGCTGTTCTTCCGGATTTTGTGAAAGCATTATTGGCATCATCAGCCCAGCCTCCTGGAAAATCTTTACGGATCTCGCCGTCACCACCTTTGTTTTTGTCGCCAGCCATTCCGATTTCGGAACCGTAATATAGTTGCGGAATTCCACGAATGGTCAAAATCAAACTCATTGCTAATTTGTAATCTTCAACTTTTGGAAAAATTTGATTGAATCTGTTCGTATCGTGATTCTCGGCAAAAACCAGAAGATTGTTGATATTCGGATAAAGGAAATCATTCGCCAGATTATCATAAACTCTCTGCATCCCGGAATCCCGGCCAGAATCTTCACGAAAAACCTGACCAAGGGCGTCGTGCAACGTAAAATCCATCACAGAAGGCAGATAAGAATTATAACCTTCTATCGCAGCGATTTTAGAATCCTTTTGCCAATAAGACATTTGCGCCTGATCGTGCATCCAGACCTCTCCGACAATGTTGAATTTTGGATATTCGTCTGTGATTTTTTTTGTCCAATCCGCAATTCCTTTTTTGTCGTTATAAGAATAAGTGTCCACACGGAAACCGTCCAAACCTGCATATTCTATCCACCAGATGGCGTTCTGCGCCATATAAGTCACCACCATTGGATTGCTTTGGTTCATATCAGGCATTGTGGTATCAAACCAGCCGTCCATACAAGCGGCTTCATCTACTTTTGCTGCGTTGCTATCAAACTGGGTTGTCATTCTGTAATTACTTCTCTGGAAGCCATTTTCCTGTCCGTTCCAGTAATGAATCCAGTCTTTTGAAGGCAAATCTTTGATAATCCAACTTTTCGAACCCCAATGATTTGTGACATAATCCATCACGAGTTTCATTTTTCTTTTATGAAGTTCGTCCGCCAGATTTTTATAATCTTCATTAGTTCCATAGCGCGGGTCGATTTTGTAGTAATCACTTTGCGCGTAGCCGTGGTAAGAATATGAAGGTTCATTATCCTCCAACAAAGGTGTGTTCCAAATCGTGGTAACGCCTAATTCCTGAAGGTAATCCAGGTTCTTTACAATACCGGCAATATCTCCACCGTGGCGACCACCTGTTTTGCTTCGGTCTGCTTTTTCAGCCGTGTCTGGCGTATTGTCGTTTTTCGGATTTCCGTTGGCAAAACGGTCTGGCATTATGAGATACATTACATCCGAAGACGTGTAAGAATCTCTATTTGCTGAGTTTTGTAGTCTTTGTTTGAATTCGTAATCGATGGTTTTAACGGTTTTGTTTCCGTTTTTGAAATTCAATTTTGTTTTTCCGGGTTGAACGTCGTTGGTGTCGATTGTTACGAAAAGGTAGTTTGGATTTTCAACTTTTTTGACTTCTTTGATTTTGATTCCAGTCGAAAATTCTGGTTGAAGATTTTGGATATCTTTTCCGTAAACCAATAATTGCAGTTCAGGATTTTTCATCCCGCTCCACCAGAATGCCGGCTCTACTTTCTGTACCTGGGAATAGAAAATAGAAGAAAATACTATGGCAGAAATCGTTAATATTTTTTTCATAAGGTTAATTTTTAAGGTCTATTTAAAATTAAGATTTATATTTTATTGTTGATGATTTTTTTGAACACAAAGTTCACGAAGATTTTCTTGACCAATTTTGCGTTTTAAGGTTCACAAAGGCGTAAAACTTATAAGAGGTAAACGTTGAGAAATTAAATTATTAAATTTTGAATCGTGAAATTATTAAACTGCTAGATTGTTAAATTGTTACATTAAATTTCGGTTCTTTTGGCGATTTTGTTGGCGAGCCAACTTACGTAGAATAATTGAAAACTGTGGTAAATCATTACTGGTAACAAAAACAAAACTTTCTGATCATCCGGAATTCCTAAAACCAGGAGAAACAAACTTCCGTGAACTAAGGATTTTTTTGAACCACAGAAGGTTGTTGTGATAACGTCTTTTGGTTTGAAGTTCAGTTTTTCCGCAACAAATTTTAGAATGTGGTAAGTGGCAAAGAACAGAAACACAACACTAAAAGCCAACGCAACAAAGACAAGATCCGGAACAGCCACAAAAATTTCATCTATGAAAGCATGCGAGAAACTCTCGTAAACTATGAGCAAAATAATCAGTCTGTCGAATTCTGAAATAATATTGGCATATTTTGTCACCCATTTTTTTAATATTGGATTGAGCAAAATTCCTAAAATAATCGGTAACAAAACTTTCAATAACAACTGCTGAATGATTTCAGATTGATTACCAGATTCTGCATTAGCCGTGAGGAAAAAACTCATCCATAATGGCGTCATTACAATTCCGATAATTCCGGAAATGGAAGCGTTGAAAATGGCTGAAGTGACATTCCCTTTTGCAATGGAGACCATTACGACAGATGATGAAACCGTAGAAGGTAAACTCGCTAAAAAGAAAACTGAAAGCCAAATATTGTAATACGGTGTGTCTTTCAGGAATGGATAAAACATCAACGCCAGCAAAGGAAAAATAATAAATGTTCCCGACTGAATCAGCAAATGCAGTTTCCAGTTGGAGACATCTTTTATGACTTCTTTGAGATTGAGTTTCAGTCCATACAACAGAAAAATTCCCGCAATGCCCCAATCTATGAATCCCGCCAAATTAAAATACTGATTATAAGCCTCGTGGAAAGGAATGACTTTCGCCAAGATGACCATTCCTATCAGCAGGAACAGAAAGATATTTTGTTTGTTGAAAATCTTGGAAATCCAATTCATTTAGTAGGATTTTTGAGAAAAAAAATTAAGAAAAACTTTGTCAAAGGTTGAACTTTGACAAAGTTTTATTTGGAGTTAAATGCCATAGCCCCGATAGTAGCGGCTACCCCACAGCAAGCCTTGGGAAAAGCTTTAGCGCGAGGAGTAATAGCGAATAGCGGGATTAAGCTCCTTGATAATTAATTACCCCGTCTTCCGAACAAGTTCGGAAGCCATCTCTTCGAGAAAACGGAATTTCTATTTCACTGGCTTCACAGAAATGGCATAACCACCACTTCTTACCAAATGAACCGGCAATTTTGTCTTGCTATCAACGGTCTTTTTGTAAATATGATAACTCTGTGGATTGTTGATGTAATCTGCATCTTTTCCATCTTCGTAAATAGTCGCTTCGTACTTTTTACCTTTGTCAAGGAATGAGAAATCTACTGTAAAATCTCTTGGATTTTCGTCGGTAACGCCACCTACGAACCAATTGTCGGCACCTTTCGCTTTACGAGCTGTATGGATGTAATCTCCAGGTTCCGCCGAAAGGATTTTGGTGTCGTCCCAATCCGCCGCAACATCTTTGATGAACTGGAAAGCGTCCATATGTTTTGCGTAATTCTCCGGTAAATCAGCCGCCATTTGCAAAGGCATATACATCACGACATAAAGCGCCAATTGTTTAGCTAAAGTCGTCTGAACAAAACGTTTGTCGCCTGGGAAATAGTAATCTAACTTAGTCTGGAAGATCCCAGGCGTGTAGTCCATAGAACCGCCCATCCAACGTGTGAAAGGAAGAATCGTCTGATGGTCTGGTTTGTTTCCACCGAAAGCTTCGTACTCTGTTCCTCGTGCTGCTTCTGCAGAAATCCAGTTTGGATATGTTCTGCTTTCTCCACCTGGACGAACCGCTTCGTGAGAATTGACCATTAATTTATAATCATTAGCCTTTTCTGCAATTCTGTAGTAATGATTAATTGTCCATTGGGAATAATGATGTTCACCCCTTGGAATTATGTCACCTACATAACCTGTTTTTACAGATTTGTAACCGTATTTGTTCATCAATTTGAATGCATCATCTGCCCATCTTTCGTAGTTGGTTGCAGAACC
This sequence comes from Epilithonimonas zeae, assembly GCF_023278365.1. Lineage (NCBI taxonomy): Bacteria > Pseudomonadati > Bacteroidota > Flavobacteriia > Flavobacteriales > Weeksellaceae > Epilithonimonas > Epilithonimonas zeae. Next base: position 1,707,941 of record NZ_CP075338.1, read on the forward strand.
AGAAGTCTCGTGGTGCATAATCAAACTGATACCTTTTGAGTGTGCATAATCATTCAGCATTTTGATATCAAAATCTGGGTAAGGCGTGATAAAATCGAAGACGAATTCTTTGGAATGCCCGAACCAATCTTCCCAACCTGTGTTCCAGCCTTCTATTAATAATCCTTGGAAGCCATTAGCTGCAGCAAAGTCGATGTATTCTTTAACCTTAGTATTGTTGGCAGCGTGTTTTCCGTTGGGCGTCAATTTAGAAAAATCTGTTTTTCCGATGTGTACATTTTCTGCGGTTGAGTATGCCCATTGTGATTTCCCGATAATCATTTCCCACCAAACGCCCATATATTTGGTTGGTTTGATGTATGAAGTGTCTTTATATTTGGTAGGTTCGTTGAGATTGAACATCATTTTCGAATCCATTACATCTTCTGCTTTCGGTGCAACGATAATGGTTCTCCAAGGCGTCACAGTAGGCGTTTGAATATAACCTTTCGCACCCTGCCTGTCAGCTGTTAAATGGGTTTTGAATTTGAAATTCTGAGCATCCACTTCCAAATGTGAAGCCGGATAATCTAAAACTGCAGCTTCTCCAACATTGATATACAACTGGTCTTTTCCTTCCTTTTTCAACATCAAAGGTGACTGAACTGCATTCTTGATCAAAGTTTGGGAAGCATTTGAGTCATAAGCTTTTGGCCATTGAGCTGGGATTTCGGAAATTTTAGTAGTCTGATATTGATATTCCTGAGAATCGTAGTCCGCGACAATCCACCAAGCCTTCATATCGGTTGGAAAATCGATTTCAGAATCTTCTTCTCTGATTACGAAATAATTCAGATTTTTTTGTTGAGGGAATTCATACCTAAAACCTAATCCGTCATTGAATAATCTGAATTTTACAACAATACTTCTATCGGAAGAAGTTTGATTCAGAGTCAATGCTAACTCGTTGTAATTGTTGATGTAGTTTTTCTTTTCTCCAAGAATCGGCTGCCAAGTTTCATTTTTAGAATCTCTTTTCTCCGCTGTTTTTGTGAAACCGTTATTGAGGTCAAAACTTGCATCTTCTGGTTTTGCAATCTCGGAAGCAAACTTGATAGAAGAATCTTTGAACAGTCTTAATCCTAATTTAGAATCTTCTACAACTACGTTTCCGTTATATTTCAGATTATAAACTGGAACGCCGTTTTTCAATTGGAAATTCATCTCAAATTTTCCGTCCGGAGACTTTAGACTTTGAGCATAAACTCCGTTAAACATCATAGTAAGCAAAGCTGCTCCAATGGTGATTTTTTTCATTTTTTTCTAAGGTTTATATATGTGTTACAAGATACCAAAAGTATTGATAAGGCACAATAAAAAAATAACCGATTTTAGCAATCGGTTATTTTTTTAGTAAAATAAATTATTGTTTTATTATTGAGAAAGCGCCAGAACTGTCATTAAAATAGATATTGTAAGTTCCTGCTTTCACTGTAATATCAGAACCACCTTGTGTACCTATACCAAAATCTTCGTCATCGCTTCCCCAGTTTACATCCCAAGCGTTATTAGCTCTAAATTTTAACTTCCCATTGGTAAGCGTTACGTTTGTAAGATACCAAATGTGAGGATCTGTAGAAGACTGTGTCATCGCTGTACTAGCATCCCAAGCATTAGGTGTAGCATCTCCAATAATTCCTATCGTAGAATATGTTGTTGTAGGAGGTGTTACTGCTTCCAAAGTGTATGTCATTGTAGCAACATTAGCACTGAATTTGTAATAACCTGCTGTAGCAACAGTTATATTACCCGAGCCTCCATCTGAACTTAAAGTACCTGCTGAAGAACCCGCACCATACTGTGCATCCCAGCTCCCTTTTATTTTGATCAACTTGAAGCCGCCTGCTTTGAAATATCCTGTGTAAGTATAAGCTGCATTTACAGAATGACTTCCTAAAAGAGGATACATATTAGCATTACTTGCACTGTTATCCCATCCCGCAGCTGTAGCATCTCCTACTAAATATAAATTGATAAACTCAACTTTGTAAGGTGTCATCTTAGCAGTAGAAACTGCAGATTTCAATTCAATCGAAGGTGTTGAAAAATTGGTTATTGCAGTTACTCTAAAATCAAACTCTCCTTCTTGATTGGCCATACCTCCAGCATTTAATGCTGCTGTGTTAAGGTCTTTATTGGTTACATCTAAAGACAGAGCATTGGTTACTTGTCCTAATGTAAGAAAAGTAGTATCACCTTTTTTAGCAACTTCTACTTTGTAAACCACATCAGCAGTTCCATAACTGGAATAATCTGTCCAAGTGATTTTGGTAGCAATAGCAGATTGATCCGCAGAGCTTAGGACAATTGTACTTCCAGCAGTTGGAGCAGTAATAACTGGTCCATTAACAGGATAAACTGTAACACCAAAACTAATAGCATTAGAAACCTCTGACCCTTTTTCTATTCTTATATAAACTGTTTTAGACGTAAAAGGAGAATAACCAGCTTGTAATAATTTGGTATTAAGGTTTCCAATAGTTGTAGTAAATGTATTTGAGTTTGATTTACCCAATTCTGTCTTAGCTGCGAAATCTTCTGTTGTAGACAAAACCACCGAATACTCTCCACTTCCAGCAGATTCCCAAGTCAAGGTAAATGGGTTATTCTTCATAGTTTCATACAACACATTGTTAGCTCCTAAGGATGTATCATTCAATTTGAAACTAGCTTCTGGTGTTGTCCAGTCTCTGTCAGCATCGTTATCACAAGCCACGAAAATTATCGAAACTAACAATGATGCAAGAAAAAATTTAAATATATTTTTCATAAATTTTTTAATTAACGATTAAGAGTATTTAAATTACTCTGTAGGAATTAAAGTATAATGACCTGTAGAATCATTAAAATAAACATCATAAGTCCATTCTGCTGATACCGGAATATCCGCTCCATTAGCTGTTCCTACTCCAAAATATTCAGAATTAGTACCCCAATTTAAATCCCAAGCATTATTAGCACGGAATTTTACTACACCAGTTTTTAAACTTACAGCTGTAGCAGACTTCCATAAATGAGGATCAAAAGTAGATTTTGTTAATTGAACATCTGTATTTTCAGTCGCAGTTCCATATAGAGAAACTGAGTCATAAGTCGTAACAGGACTGTCAATTTTTGTCAAAGAATATGTTAAATCAGCTGTATTAACTGACAATTTGTAATATCCTTCTGTAGCTACCGCGATATCACTTGATCCTCCATCTGTACTTAATTGTCCATCTGCAGAACCCTTTCCAAACTGAGCATCCCAAGAACCTTTAACCTTAATCATTTTAAAACCTCCAACTTTGAATAGCCCTACGAACTCATAAACAGAAGAGTTAGATGTTTTTAACATTGGTAACAAATTGGCATTCGTACTTAAATTATCCCAACCTGCAGCAGTTGCATTTCCAATAAGATATAAGTCTGTGTAATTGTAAGTTGGTCTTGCAAGGTAAGGTGTGATGTTCAGTGAAGTGATATTTGAAATCTGAGACAAATCTTTATTAGGCCCTACATAAGATAATACTCTTACGTACATTTTTTGAGCAACATCAGGAACAAACCCTATTGATTTTGCTGCATTATTCATTTCCAAAGTCGTAAATGTTGAATAATATTGGGAAGGCACAGTTGGTCCTAAATTTTTTGGATTTTCAAACCCCTCTGTTGCACTTATTTCCAATTGATAAACCACTTGTACTGGCACCGTCAATTCTGCTGATTTCCATGTAACCGTCAATGCTGGATTTGCAGGAAAGTTGGAATCTAAAATTAAATCATTTTTAGACAAATCCATCACAATGGGTGCGGATTGGGTTTCTATATTAATAATCTCACGATCCTCACACGAAATCATACCTAAGATTAATCCTGCCGCAAGAAAAAAGTGTTTGAATATATTATTTTTCATTGTTGTTAAAATTAATGGATTAATAACCAGGATTCTGTTTAAGATTTGGGTTTACCGCCAAATCATTATTAGGAATTGGGAAAAGATTACGATATTCTCCTACAGCAACACCTTCTTTTACATTTCCTTTCCAAGGCCACAGATAAGCTGAAGATGTAAATTTACCGTAACGGATAAGATCTGTTCTCCTTGTCATTTCCCAAGATAGTTCTCTAGATCTCTCATCAAGAATAAAATCTAAATTAATGACAGAGATTGTAGAAGCATTTGCTCTAGTTCTAAGTGCATTAACATAACTTACAGCAGTACTCATACTTCCGCCTCCGCCACGCAAAACTGCTTCAGCATACATCAAATAGATATCCGCTAATCTATACATTGGTAAATCCGTATCCACCCATTGTACATCTTGTCCTGGAGAGCCGTCGCTTTTCAAATTCTTATATTTAATGAAAGCATAACCATCATTAAAATTTCCTAAATCATTGATTTCCAAAGTCTGTCCATCTTTATAAAAACGCCCTCTTAAATCATTTGGTTCAAATTTATTTACAAAAGCTTTAGTGGTTCTAAGTCCACCCCAGCCACCGTTAACTCCAAATTGAGCAGGATCCATAGACCCTCCAATTGCTGCATGAACTAGATAAGTTGTTCCTCCATTTGTTTGAGTTCTTACGCCATCATAAACGACAGAAAAAATATTTTCGAGATTGTTTACATTATTATCTGCTAGGAAAAGATTTTCATACTTTGGATTTAATCCATATCCCGCAGCAATCACTTTATCACAGTTTGCAATTACATCAGAATACCTCTCGGTTCCGTTATAAACTTTTGCATTAAGATACAATCTTGCCAAAAGAGACCAAGCAGCTGCTTTATCTAACCTTCCATATTCATTTGTTTTAGGAGCTTTTAAACCTGCTTCAGCTTCTTTTAATTGGGCTTCAACGTAAGTAAAAAGATCAGCTCTTTTAATTTGTTGTGGTACAGTACCTAATGTTGTTTCATCTACAAAAGGTACATTTCCATACATATCCAGCAAATGGTAATACGATTGAGCTCTCAAAAACTTAGCTTCAGCTCTCATTATTCTCGCCTCATCAGCATTTGCACCAGTAATTCCATTAAGACTAAGCTTTTCATCAGTTGTATTTCTAATAAATTCATTACAATATGCAATTTCAGTATAGAGTCTATAATACATTGCGTTGTTAAATTCATTAGCAGGTGTCCAAATCATTTTATGAAACTCATGTAGGGTCCCATCATTCCACCCTATTACAGCTTCATCCGTTGTAATCACCTGCATCGTATAAAGTAAACGTGTGTAGATAGAAAAACCGCCATCAATATCTGCAATATCTCCTCCTCCGTCGCCACCTTCTTGTCCGCCGACAGCTAATCCACCATATAATTTTGCTAAAATACTCTTGTAATTGCTAAAATCTTTATACAAACTTGCAGCGGTTACGTCAGTAATTGGTTCTTGTTTTAAGTCATCAATACAAGAACTTAGAGCCAACGTCAATGATAATACAGATGCTGCTATTATTCCTTTTATTTTAAATTTTTTCATTTTTTAATTATTAAAATTGAAAGTTTAACCCTAATGAATAAATCTTAGGTCTCTGATAAAATCCATTGTCTATATTTCCAAATATTTCGGGATCAACACCCTTGTAATCTGTGATTACGAATACGTTCTGTGCCATACCAAAAACTCTCAAATTACTTCCTTTGTTGAAAACATCTCCAAAGTTATAGCCTAAAGTCAAATTATCCATTCTTATGAATGATGCATCTTCCACAAAAATATCACTCCAAAATTGTGGCGTCTTAAAGCCATAATCGACAGCTGTACTTGAAATATTTTGCATAAAATCGTTAGTAGTAATACTTTGAACATTCGATTGAGAAGCAAAATTATTATAAACATAATTTCCTACTACTGCTCTAAGAGCTGTTGATAAATCCCAGTTCTTATATTTGAATTTTGTAGAGAAACCAAAAGTTGCATCTGGTGTTGTAGATTTATAAAAATATTTATCATCTGTGGTTATTTTTCCGTCACCATTTCTATCTACATAAACGCCTTCTAACGGTTTTCCATTTGCACCATAAGCCTGTTGATATACATAGAAACTGTTTGGTGTATAATTTACAGCATTAGCTTGAACTTGATTTCCAATTCCCCCAGAAATTGCACTTCCTGCAGGCATAATTGTTCCTGGCGCTATATCGTTAAATTCTGTAATTTCAGGATTATAATGTGCCACGTTAAAACTAAAATCCCAAGTAAAATCCTGTGTTTTAATTGGACTCACATTAATTAAAAATTCAATTCCATCAGTGTCTAATTTTCCTATATTCTTAATATTTCTATTTGAAAATTCTCCGGCAGGAACAAAGATACTAGCTTGCAAATCTTTCGTTTTCTTTTTGAACCAATCGATTGAACCTGTAATTCTATTGTTCCAAAATCCAAAGTCTAAACCGGCATTTGTTGTTTCTGTTGTCTCCCAAGTAAGCAATGGATTAAATTGTCCTGGACGATACATCTGATAATATTGCTCTGCAAAACCATATGAAGCAGAAATTTGGGAATAGTTGTATGCAGGAAAAGAGTTGTACCAACCTCCTACTTCAGCATTTCCAGTTTGCCCCCAACCTGCTCTCAATTTCAAATCTGAGAACAGATTAGAATCTTTTAAGAAGTTTTCATTCTTAATTTTCCAAGCTCCAGAAGCAGCTATGAAAGTACCCCACATATTATCAAGATCTTCAGTTCCATTATAGAATCTTGAGGTTGCATCTCTTCTTACTGATCCAGTTAGGATGTACTTATCCGCAATTGTAAAAATACCTCTACCGTAGAAACTAAGCATCACCAATTTTCTTTCAACATCATTTGATGGCAATGCAGGTTTATCCAAGTTACCATAATAGGTTGTAGCTGCTGGAGTTTTTTCACCGAATTTCTGATAAGAATAGCCTCCCATTATATCTACTTTAGTATTAATTGCAGATATTTCTTTTACATAATTTAAATAAGTTTCTAATAGTTGATTTGATTTTTCTTGAGAATAATCTCTTCTACTACTTAAATTTTGTGATCTAACAACACCTCCATAATTAGGAAATTCAGTAACAGCTCCAGTTCCTTTTTGATAATCATATCCACCATTAACATTAAAATGTAGATCTGGTAAAAAATGGAACTTGTAGTCCAATTGTAATCCTCCAATTCCCCTAAAGATTGTAGAAACATCTCTTCTACCATACAGAGAACCTAAAGGATTTAAAGTTCCATTAACATTCATTGCATCTGTAAAAACACCATCAGATGTAGGTAAATACCACTCCCAGTAATTATTTACTTTATTTCCTTTTGCTGAATAATCGTAAATAGACTGTGTAGGATCCATTTGTTGAGCTGCTCCAATTACACCTGCATTAAATCGATTTTCCGTCATTGATCCTTTAAGTGATGCATTCACACTTAAATGATTATCGAAAAATTTTGGTGTTAAATTTAACCCGACCGAAGTTCTCCTGAATTCATTAGTTTTTACAATACCATTTTGCTCTGTATAACCGATAGACAATCTATAGGGTAGTTTTTTAATCCCACCAGAAAGCGATATATTATTATCTGAACCAAAAGCAGCTTGATAAATCTGATCTTGCCAATTAGTATTGGATGTCCCCAACATATTAATATATTTCTGTTGGGTTGCATTTTCATTTACATATTTTCTAAATTCATCAGCTGTCAAAACATCTTGATTTCCCATTTTTGTAGAAACAGATGCTGTAGTTGAAAAATTAACTTTCAGTTTTCCAGCAGAACCTTTTTTTGTAGTAATTAAAATAACACCATTGGAAGCTCTATTACCATAAATAGCTGCTGCTGACGCATCCTTAAGAATATCGAACGACTCAATATCATTAGGATTAATTAGCGCCAAAGGATTTGCAGCTCCTGAAAGCCCCCCGTAATCCATTGGAATTCCATCTATTACAATCAATGGATCATTAGTTGCATTCAAAGATGCTCCACCTCTAATTCTAATAGTAGAACCAGCTCCTGGATTACCACCATTACCTGTAACAGTTACACCCGGCGCTTTCCCCTGAATTAATTGATCTGGTGATGTTGAACCTCCGTTGAAATCTTTCGAAGTGATGGAAGCAATCGATCCTGTAAGGTCTTCTTTCTTCTGCTTACCATAACCAATCAACACAACTTGTTCGATCTCGGTTTCTTTTTTGGCCGAATCAGTTTGTTGTGCATGTAGCATTGTTCCAAGCAAGAGAAATGCAGGAGCAATTTTTAATACATTATAGTTTCTCACAAAAAATAAATTTTTAAGGTTTATATTATTTTCTTATTTGTTTCCAGATTACACTTAATCTAGTTTTGCAATTTATAAAAAAAACGACATTGTGTTAAAATATTTTTAAAATCGGTGAATTTAGCACATCATTTTAATTAAAAAACCACCCTAATTAAATTTAAATAATTAAATATCAACTACTTAAATCAATGTTAATTTTATTAACAAATATTGATTTTTAACAATTTTTTCGATTTTTAAGCCTGTTTTTCTTCTTCTAAATTAACCAATATTAATCCTATATTAATCAAAAATGAAACAAATCATAATTTTTAGAATATCTCAAATCGTTGAAAACATCAATAAATTCGTGACTTTAATAAAAATTAAAATATTCAATAAAAATCAATTTCACATTAAATTAATAAATCTAAAATCATTAAAAAATTAAATTTAAACAAACACATCAACAACGAACAAAGGACGAACATAGGATATAGAAAGGACTTACAAAGACAAGTGAAAAATTTTCGTCTTCATAAATTTAGTTCCTCAATAATAATTTTAAAACTGAAGCAGATCAGAAATCAAGTCACACACCTTTTATAAATCAATTAACTAAAAAACAAATCTAATTTCAGCTTTTTATAATAATAGATGTACCTGTCTGATTTTAAAAATGAAAATCGTATTTTTGCAACTCAAAATTTCAATTAAAAAATGTCAAACAGAAAGATGATTACGGCAGCTTTGCCTTATGCAAACGGACCGGTTCATATTGGGCATTTGGCGGGAGTTTATATTCCAGCAGATGTTTATGCTAGATTTCAAAGAAGATTAGGAAAAGATGTTGCGTTTATCTGCGGTAGCGATGAGCATGGGATTCCTATCACTATAAGAGCTAAAAAAGAAGGTGTTACACCACAAGATATCGTTGATAAATACCACGAAATTATTAAGAAATCGTTTTTGGATCTGGGAATTTCTTTTGATGAATATTCAAGAACGACCTCGCCGAATCACCGTGAAACAAGTCAGGATTTTTTCAAAGTTCTTTATGAAAAAGGGAAATTTACGGAAGAAATGTCTGAGCAGTATTTTGATGAGCAGGCTGGAGAATTCTTAGCAGACCGATATATTGTAGGAACTTGCCCGAATTGTGGCAACGAAAATGCTTATGGTGACCAATGTGAAAGATGTGGTACTACCCTTTCACCATCGGAGCTAATCAACCCAAAATCGATGTTGAGCGGAAATGTTCCTATTTTAAAAGAAACAAAAAACTGGTATTTACCATTAAATGAATACGAAGATTTTCTGAACGAATGGATTATCGAAGGTCACAAAGATGACTGGAAACCGAATGTTTACGGACAGGTTAAATCCTGGTTAAATGATGGTTTGAAACCTCGTGCGATGACCAGAGATTTGAACTGGGGTGTTCCCGTTCCACTTCCGAATGCTGAAGGAAAAGTACTTTACGTATGGTTTGATGCACCGATTGGATATATTTCTTTCACCAAAGAATGGGCTGCGAAAAATGGAAAAGACTGGAAAGATTACTGGCAAAATGAAGGAAGTGATTTAGTTCATTTCATTGGAAAAGATAATATTGTATTTCACTGTATTATTTTCCCTGCAATGATGAAAGCTCACGGCGATTTTATTATGCCGAAAAACGTGCCTGCTTTTGAATTTTTGAATCTTGAAAATGATAAAATTTCAACCTCAAGAAACTGGGCGGTTTGGGCTCACGAATATATGGAAGATTTCCCTGGACAACAGGATGTTTTAAGATATGCTCTACTTTCATCTGCTCCGGAAACGAAGGACAATAATTTTACCTGGAAAGATTTTCAGACGAAGAATAATTCTGAGTTAGTTGGAATTTTTGGAAACTTTATCAACAGAGTTGCTGTTTTGATTCATAAATATTATAATGGTGTTGTTCCTGAAGGTGATGTAAATGCGCCTGAATTAGCTGAAATAAACAAAGCTGCAAAAGAAATTTCAGGCTTCTTAGAAAACTATGAATTTAGAAATTCGTTAACAGCTTTAATGAATTTAGCTCGTTTTGGAAACCAGTATCTTCAGACAGAAGAGCCTTGGAAAACTATTAAAGATAATCCTGAAAAGGCCGCACATTCTTTATTTGTAGGCGCTCAGATTGCTGTGGCTTTGGCTCAGCTGTGTGAACCGTTTATGCCTTTCAGTTCTGAGAAATTATTGGATATGTTTAATGTTCAAAAATCAGACTGGAATGATGTTGAGACTAAATCCGTTTTAATTGAAACTGGTCACAAAATCAACGAAGCTTCTCTTTTGTTCTCAAAAATCGAAGACGATGTGATCAAAGCTCAAATCAAGAAACTGGAAGATACCAAACAAAACAATAAGAAAACAAATCCTAACGCCAACCCTATGAAAGACGAAATTCAATTTGATGATTTTGCTAAAATCGACTTGAGAACTGCAACAATTCTTGAAGCTGAAAAAGTAGAGAAAGCAGACAAATTATTGAAGTTCAAAGTGGATACTGGAGTTGATATCAGAACGGTTGTTTCTGGTGTCGCAGAAAGCTTTTCTCCTGAAGAATTGATTGGAAAACAAGTAATGATTCTATTGAATCTTGCGCCAAGAAAAATCCGAGGAATAGAATCTCAAGGAATGTTTTTATTAACTACAAAACCAGACGGAAAATTATCTTTCGTAACACCAGACAACAGCAATGTTGAAAACGGGATAGAAATCGGATAAAATAAATAATAGCAAAAAAAAACATTAACCATGAAAAAGATATTAGCCCTAGCAACGTTAGCATTATGTTTTTCTTCTTGTCATTCAGATAATGACGAAATCCCACACACTGATCCACCAAATATTATTGTTGGAAAGTGGAAAATGAAGACTAGCATCGTAATTTCGGGTACTGACAAAACTACTGTTATACAAGAATATTTACCAGACGATTGTAAAAGAAAAGGGACTTACGAATTTACTTTTGATGGAAAATACATCATTGATGATTACAATAGCATTGGAAGCAATTGCATTCAAAGTTCCATAACTCGTGATTACGATTATAATACGAGCGATAAAACACTTAAAATAGGTAATCAAACAGCAGATGTGCTGGAACTCACTCCAGACTTTTTAACAGTACTAGTTTTTGATGACTACGACCACAATAATGACGGCGTAAAAGATTACCTAAAATATATTTATTACAGATAAAATATTATCTATTTATAATCTAATAAAAAAGCTGTCTAAAATTAGACAGCTTTTTATTTCTTAGTTAATCTCGCCAGATAAGAATCTTCATCTTGCAAAACTTTTTCAATTTTAAAACCATTATTTTCGGCTGCATTTTTCAACGTATCAAAGTCGAGATATAACCATTTTATAGGTTCTTCAGATTCGCCTTTGTAATGAACGGTGTAATCTAGTTCACCATAATAACCATCTGCCGGAATATAAAAACCACCGTCTTCATCTTCGTCAAACATATAAAGAATATCGGTGCTGTCAATCAGAATTTGACCTTTTGAACTCAATAAGGAATGGAGTTTTTCGAGGTAAATATCGATGACATTCAGGCTTTGGAAAATCCCAGTTCCGTTCATCAATAAAAGAATTGTATCGAATGTTCCTTCTGAAAAATGCAGCATATTTTCTGCAACCGCACTCTTGACTCCTCTTAGTTTACAAACTTCAATCGACTTTGGAGAAATATCCAATGCTGTAACTTCAAGATTGCTTTCATTCTGAAGATAAAGAGAATGCGAACCAGCTCCAGCTCCGATATCCAAAACTTTTCCGTTGGCTAATTTCAAAGCTTTTTGTTCGATTTTATTCATCTCCTTAAAATCTCGAAAAAGATAATCAACAGGAAGTTCATCCAATTCAGAAATCGAAGTTTCGGTTTGCAAATCCTTTGGATTATTATTGTGGTAGTAATCCCAGATAGCGCGTCCCATTAGGTCTTTCATAGCGGTAATTGTGGATACAAAGATAAAATTTTTGAGACAATACTGTTTTCATTTTACATTAGTTACAAACAAGCTTGTTTTAAATAAAATACAATTGCATTTAGTTACAATCAACCCTGTTTTAAACCAAATACAATTGCAGGAAGTCACAAACACTATTGTTTTTAACTAAATGCAACTGCAGGAAGTCACAAACAACACTGTTTTAAACAAAATACGTTCTCCGGAAGTTACAAACAACATTGTTTTAAGCTAAAGAAGTTGTCCGTTGGTCGCAAACACTATTACTTTGAATCAAATACTTTTTTTTTAAGTCTAATTTGATTATTACAATTATTACTTTTTTCTATTTCCTTACGGTTCAGATTTTGCTAATAATGCCTAAATTGTATCTCAAATTTGAAATCAATCTATGACAGATAAAAATAAAAACTTCCACACGGGATTCACTTTCAGCAAGCATATTCCGGAAGAGGTTTCGCATTTTGACAGGGTTTTTGGCGTCTTCAAAGACTTGCTCATCCACACTTCCGGAGATTTGGACGAGGCTTTTGACTGGCTCGATATGCTCGATAAAGAATACGATATTTTCAATGAAGAATATGGTTTGGACGACTTTATTGAAGACCTTAAAAAACGAGGTTACATCAAAGAAGAAGTTAAAACCGAAGATGGTGGCTCAGGAACCGGAGAAGGTAAAAATATACTGACAGCTAAACTGGAAGCAGCTTTAAGAGATTATGCACTTGACCAGATTTTTGGAAAGCTAAGAAAAAGCGGTGTCGGAAATCACAGGACCAACAAAAGCGGTGTTGGCGACGAGAAAGATGGAGAAAACCGAAATTTCCAATTTGGCGATGACCTTGCGATGGTCAATCTAACGGAAAGTATCAAGAATGCACAAATCAACAACGGAATTTCGGATTTGAGGTTAACGGAAAATGACCTCATCGTAGAAGAAACAAAACACAAAGCACAGATGAGCACGGTTTTGATGATTGACATCAGCCACTCGATGATTTTATATGGCGAAGACCGGATCACCCCTGCCAAAAAAGTAGCGATGGCTTTGGTGGAACTTATCAAAAGAAAATATCCAAAAGATTCCATCGACATTATTGTTTTCGGGAATGATGCGTGGCCTATTCAGATCAAAGATTTGCCTTATCTGCAAGTAGGACCTTATCACACCAATACTGTTGCAGGACTGGAATTGGCAATGGATATCCTCCGAAGAAAAAGAAATACCAACAAGCAAATTTTTATGATAACAGATGGGAAGCCAAGCTGCCTAAAACTTCCAACCGGCGAATATTATATGAACAGTGTTGGTCTGGATGAAAAAATTGTTTCGGAATGTCTTAACAGAGCAGCACAAGCCAGAAAACTGAAAATCCCCATCACAACTTTTATGATTGCACAAGACCCTTATCTGAGACAATTCGTGAAAGCCTTCACAGCCCAAAACAAGGGAAAAGCTTTTCTGACAGGGCTTTCAGGTTTGGGGCAAATGATTTTTGAGGATTACGAAAAAAATAGAATTAAAAGAATTTAGAAAGAGACAAGTTAAAAGGCAAAAGTAAAAAGTTTTCAATTTGAAAATTTAACCACAAAAGGCACAAAAGTTTTTTTTACTATAAAAGAATAAAAAGCTTTTATCAGAAGTTATGTTCAGTTTTTTTGGACTTTTGATAAGCTAAATTTTCAAATATTTCTTTTGTGACTTTTGTGGTAAAAAAAATATAAAACAAAATAATATCATTTACAAAATGAAGAACGATACGACATTCAAAGAATTAAAAAAATCGGGATACACAGATAAAACAATCAATCAGGAAATCCAAGCGAACCTGATTGCAAAAATCAAAGCTAAAGAACCAGTTTTCGAAGGACTTTGGGGTTACGAAGACACCGTGATCCCGCAATTGAAAAAGGCGATTTTAGCCGGACATCACATCAATCTTTTAGGGTTGCGCGGACAGGCAAAAACCAGAATTGCCAGAAGTATTGTCAATCTTCTGGATGAATATATGCCGATTGTGAAAGGCTCCGAAATCAATGACAATCCGTTTCAGCCGATATCGAAATTCGCAAGAGATTTGATTACTGAGTTGGGAGATGAAACACCAATTTCTTGGGTTCATCGTTCAGAAAGATTCTTTGAAAAACTGGCAACACCAGACGTGAATGTCGCAGATCTGATTGGCGATATCGACCCAATTAAAGCAGCGACTTTGAAATTACCATATTCAGACGAACGAGTTTTACATTACGGAATGATTCCAAGAGCTAACCGTTCCATTTTTGTTTTGAATGAATTGCCGGATCTACAAGCGAGAATTCAGGTTTCTTTGTTTAATATTTTGCAGGAAGGCGATGTTCAAATCCGAGGTTTCCAGTTGAGAATGCCTTTGGATATTCAGTTTGTGTTTACAGCAAATCCCGAAGATTATACCAACAGAGGAAGTATCGTAACCCCATTGAAAGATAGAATCGGTTCTCAGATTTTCACACATTATCCGAAAACCGTTGCATTAGCGAGACAAATCACGGAGCAAGAAGCTTTGATCTCTGAAGATGATAAAGCTAAAATACAAGTTCCTGATTTAGCAAGAAATCTTTTGGAAGAAGTGGCTTTTGCAGCCAGAGAAAGCGAATATGTTGATGCAAAGAGCGGCGTGAGTGCGAGATTAACGATCAGCGCAATGGAAAATTTGATTGCTGCAGCAAAATTGAGACTTTTGGAATCTGATTCTGATAAAACGCAGGTTCGTTTGTTGGATTTTATGTCAATTATTCCATCCATTACAGGTAAGATTGAATTGGTTTATGAAGGTGAACAGGAAGGCGCAGATTATGTTGCAAAAATCCTGATTGATGATGCCATTATGGTCCAGTTCGAAAGTCTTTTCCCACGAATTTCCAAATTGGAAAAAGAAGGCTTGAAAACACCTTACACCGATATCATCCAGTGGTTCAACAATAATCATCTGGAATTAAATTACTCCGATACAGATAAAGAATTCTATAGCAAATTGGACAGCATAAAACCTTTAACAACTTTGATTGAAGAAAATGTTCCTGAATTGGACGACAACGATAAAAAATTCTGCAAAGAGTTAGTTCTTTGGGCTTTAACCATCAGCAAAAAGTTGGATAAGTCAGAAAATGCTTCCACTTTTAACTTTGAATCGGCTGGTATTGGGCAGTTTTTTAGGAGTTAAGTATTAAGAATAAATTTTAAAATAACAACCTCAAAGAAATTTCTTTGAGGTTGTTATTTTCTAGCCCCGATAGTAGCGGCATCCTTTTTCTTTTTTTGCTAAAAAAGAAAAAGATATAGTGGATAGCGGGATTAAGCTCCTGAAAATTATTTGTAAAAAAGCAAAGCCCCGCTCAGGAACGAAACGGGACCTTACAAGTGAAAACAAGGTATTTTCTATATCGCAGAACCTACACCGTCTTTCAGGCTTTCTGCTAATTTTTTTCTTTCTCTTAAGCGTCTTCGGGCAACGACGGATTTACCGCCGAAGAGTCTTACGAGCTTATTTAAAGTAAATTTAGGATATCCGAAATGATGGGTCATTACGAAAATTAAAATCCCGAAACCGGCAAGTACAATATATCCGAATAGTTTTTTGTTGGCTACAATCATTGCGTTGAGCTGAATGGTTTTCAGGCTGAGATTGGGCTGGGCGTTGAGCGTCATTCCGTCCATATAGACTGCTAAATCTCCAAGGCTTTCAATCTGAAATTGATATTGAGTCCACGAAAATAGAGCGGAGAAAAGTCCGACTGTGACGAAAGAACGCCAAAGCAAAAACAACCCGATTGCCGGCAACATATCGTTGATTTCGAGCTTATCTAAAGCGTAATACCAAACGGATATGTACAGCGAACACATCCCGAATCCTTTTAAAAACATCGGCAGATACCAGCTTTCATAACTGAACTCGAGTACCATCGAGAAATACATTATGATGCAATACGCTACCATCGACGAAAAACCTGCAAAGATGAAAAACTTGAGCTTTTTTTCTTTTTTAAACCAATACACGGCTAAAATTCCTGCCAGCAACATTCCCGGAATCATCATCATATTCAGTTTCGCATTCGTCAACTGGTCGTATCCTAAAACTCCGACTGAAAAGATGTTCTGAAGTGAAGTGGTTGCGAGAAACATCCCAAGACACAGCAAAAGAAATAACCCGACCTGCACATTGTTTCGTGTGAATATTTTAAATGATAAATACGGTCGTTTTAACGTCGCCTGACGAATGACCATTAAAGCAAAACTCACAAATGCAGCAATACTTGCATTGATAATATTCTGAGAATTGAGCCAATCCTGTTGCTTCCCAAATGAAAAAACATACGCCGAAAACATAAATGTGGAAATAAACAGAAGAATACTCAGCCAGTCGATATAATGCAAAGGCATTTTAAGCGCAAAATATTTATCGTGCATCAATACCCAGCAAATCAGTGCTACAATGAAACAGAGAATCGCTACAAAAATGAGGAACTGTCGCCAATTGTGAATGATAGAAAATTCTACGGCGTAATAATTGGCAACCTGAGTTATCACGAGAATAAAAGTGTAAAAAACACCATAAAATATTCCCCTTCCGCCCATCAGCATCATCAACGGGAGAAAAACTTCAATTGTAATAAATGTTTTGAAGAACCCTAAAATCAATGATACAAAAACAATTACCATCGGATTGGAAGTTGTAGCATTGATGAAACTTAAAACACCCATCAATACGAGTAAAGCCACGACTTTATCTCGCACTTTGAAACGCATTTTAGCTCTCAAAACGATAGGCATTGCAGCGCCCATCCCTACTGTTGTGGCATAATTTGCCCACATATAATATTCGCTCAGTGCTCCCGTATCGCCCACCATATAGCTTAAACTTCCCGTATACACTCCACTCACCGGCATTGCGACAAGCGTGATCAGGAACAGCATAAATAGCTGAAGCGGTTTCGGAACCCAATTGCTGAAAAGACCTTGATTGTACATATATTTTGTTTGATGCGGGATGTTGGGTGCGGGATGTTATCTTTCAGCATCCATCACCCAGCTTCCAGCCTTTTATTTTATAGAAACATTCATATTCATTCCCGCGCTCAGTTTCGCAACATCTTCTTTTTTATTGGAAGCTGTAAACTCGATTCTTACGGGAATCCTTTGCTGAACTTTAATGAAATTACCAGTTGAATTGTCTGTTGGAACGCTAGAGTATCTTGAACCTGTTGCTGCTGAAACGGCAGTCACCACTCCTTCAAACTGTTTTCCGCCCAATGCATCGGCAGTCATCATTATCTTTTGTCCGATTTTGATATTCGGCATTTGACTTTCCAAAAAGTTGGCGGTTACCCATTTCTGATTATTCAAAACGATGGTTCCAACCTGCTGTCCCGGCTGAATCAACTGACCTTCAGAAATCAGTCTTCGTCCCATTACACCATCGTAAGGTGCCGTAATTACGGTGTAAGAAAGATTGATTTTCGCCATATCCAATGCAGATTTTGTTCTTTTGATTTCTGCATCGTTAATTCCTAATTTAGATTTCACTTCAGTGGTTGAAAGATTTGCCGATTGCTTTTGATTAACCAACGTTTCATAGGCTGCTTTTTGGGCGTCATATTCGGTTTTCATCTGATCGTATTGCTGTCTTGTTACCGCTTCCGAAGCCAATAAGTTTTTGTATCGGTTTAAATTCTGTTCGGCATTCCAAAGTCTGGCTTTTGCTCCGGCGATATTAGATTCCATCACGCTTACGTTGTTGGAAACTGTGTTGACAGAAGAACTTGTTGCTGATCTTTGAGCCAATGCATTTTGATACGCCGCTTCTGCCTGACCGAGCTGTGTAAGAATTTCTCGGTCATCCAGAATGACCAAAGTATCGCCTTTTTTCACCTGCTGATGTTCTATAAATTTAATTTCTTTAATATAAGCCGAAACTCTAGTGTTAATCGGATTAATAAATTCCTCCACCTGAGCGGCTTCTGTATAAGTTTTGTCGCCGATGTGAAAGTACTGACGAACCAGCCAATACAATCCGAAACCAATCACCGCAAAAACGATGATGTTTGAAATGATGGCTCTGATTTTATTTTTCTTATTTTCTTTCTTCTTCGCTACGGCAGAATTAGCCGCCGGTTTTGTATCTTGAGTATTTTGTTCCTTGTTTTCCATTATCTTGATTTTCAGTTTTAAAATTAAAGTGTTCCGGTAGATTTCAACAGATTGTAATATTGATACAGCACATTGATTTCCGCATTGGCAAAATCTAATTCCGACTGCAGTTTTTGGTTTTGTGCATCCAGCATTTCTGCCTGTACAGCCAATTGGTTCAGATATTTAGCTTCTGTAATCTTATAGTTTTCATCGGCTAAATTTTTAGCATCATTCAGAATTTCTGCTTGTTGAATGGCTTCCTGATATTTTGTATAAGCCGCATTCACAGCCATATCCAGATTTTGCTGTACCAAAGTCATCGCATCATTCGCCTGATTTTTCTGGATTTCCCCAAGCTTCACTCTTTCTTTGGTTTTGTATAAATTATCAATATTATAGCTCAAAGAAATTCCGCCCTGCCAACCGCCGGAGTACATATCCAAAACAGGATTTCTCGTCGTAATCGGTCTTTGTAAAGTGTAACCTCCAAAACCTGAAAGCGTCGGCATTTTATCGGTTTTAATGATTTCGATATTTTTATCGGCAACTTCGATATTGGTTTTTGCCGATTTCATCTGAGGATTGCTGTCGTGAGCGAGATTCAGATAATAATCCATTCCGATTCCGGTTTCTTTGTTACCCAAATCTTCCACAGGAACAATCTGCGTTTCAGAATTTAAACCTAAAGCAATATTCAGATTATAATTAAGAATTTTTCTGTTATTGACTAAAGTTAAAATTCCCTGGTCGAGATTTTTGATATTCAATTCTCCACGAATGACTTCATTCCTTGTAATCATTCCTTGTTTGTAGAAATCGTTGATGTTTTTTAATCTTTCCTGAGCCAGTTTTTTGTTGTTTTGAAAAACCTTTTCCTGATTGATGATTTTATAAATGTCCAAATAATTTGAAATCACCAAAAACTTAACGTCTTGTTTATTTTTTTCTAAATCCAATTCAGAAAGCTGCTCACGAAGTCCGGCCAATTCAATTGACTTATTCACCAATCCACCCTTGAAGATGAGTTGAGTCGCCTGAACCGCATACGAACTCCCATAATGCGGCATCGGAATCGTTGTTGAATTAGAAAAATCTTTGTCGATAGCTATCGCGTTTCCCAAGTAAAACTGACTTGTAGAAGCGGTGATCGTTGGAAGTTTCTGAAGTTTTGTAATATCGGTCTGCTGTTTTGCGATGTCGATATTCTGAGCAGAAACTTTTAGTTGCTGATGGTTCTGAATTGCCAGTGCGGCAACTTCATCTGCGGTCATCTGTTTTATTTCTTGTGAAAAAAACAGCGCAGGAAAGAGACCTATCAAAACTGAGACTGCTGTTTTTATGTTCTTAACCATTTTACCTTATTTTACAGATGCAAAGTTAGGTTGGTTAAAGATTCAAACAAATGTTTGATTTTTGGAAAAAGATGTTCAAATGTAGGATTCGATTATTGAAATTGCTGTCTGTACTGACTAGGACTCATCCCCAAATGCTTCTTAAAAAAGTGAGAAAACGAGTATTGGTCGCTAAAGCCAAGAACGGAGGAAATCTCTGAAACAGGCATATTAGAAGAGTTTAAATATACTTTTGCTTCATTAATTACAATAGAAGCAATAATCTGGCTTGCCGATCTTCCCGTAATCGACTTCACCACCGACGAAAGATGTCTGGTTGTAATGGATTGTCGCTCCGCATAGAACTCAACATTGCGGTTATTCAAATGATGATTTGACAAATCATTAAGGAATAAAAAAACAATCTCTTCCTGTCTCGACATCTGATTCATAGAGCTGTTGTCTTCATTGGCAATAATTCCTGCCATCTGATAACAGAAAACCGAGAAAAGATGTTCCACAATTTCTTTTTTGTAGATCATTTCAGTGTCAGAATCGAGAATATATTTTAAAAAATTGACGCTTTTCCAAACCACTTCCAGGTCATCCGGTGAAAACGGAACACCGACGTTCATCTGCTGACGGAAATACCGATAGGTAATTAACCTGTTAAATTTCAATGACAATGTAGAAATAAATTCGCGCTTATAAGAGACCATCCTCGACTGAAAATCATCGCTGAAAGAAATCAGTTCATAGACGCTTTGCGGATCTGTAACAATAAAAGTATTGGCCGAAAGCTCCAGATCACTCAGGTGCTGCCTGAGTTTTATCGTTCCGCTTTTTATAAACAAAAACGCAGGATTCTCCGGACGAAAAGGTTTGTCCACCGTAATTCTCTGATGAATCGTGTCCTGAGTAAAAATCTCAACCCCGAATTTTTCTAAAGCTGTCATTTGGTAAATTTAAGGAATCTATTTTCAAATAAAAACCTCAGAGAAATTTCTCTGAGGTTTTTATTTTTTAGCCCCGATAGTAGCGGCATCCTTTTTCTTTTTTTGCTAAAAAAGAAAAAGATATAGCGGATAGCGGGATTAAGCTCCTAAAAATTTATTTGGTTATAACGTAAACTTCCTCGTAAGGTTGGATGAGCACCCAGCCGTTTCCGGAGAACTTCATCTGGAATTCTTCGCCACTTCCCCTGCCAATAAGACTTTTCAGAGAGACGTTGGTTTTGAGCTCAGGCGTTAGGTTTCCTGACCAAGCAACGGTCGCATTAGGATCTGTGAAAACGGGATTTTCCGGTGTCACCAAAAGCGTCAGAGGATGTCCGTGAGTCGTGATTGCGATGTGACCTGTTCCGCTCAGTTTGACCTGGAAAAGTCCGCCTGCCATAACACCTGCGATGCTTTTCAGCATTTTGATATCGCTTTTGATGCTTTGGTCGTGCGCAAGAACGTCGTTTCCGTTGACCGAAATAGACTCATTGTTCAAGTGCAGGATTCTTACTTTTTTACCGTTATCCGCAACGTATAATCTGCCGGAACCTTCGGCTTTCATTAGTTTCGTCCCTTCACCAGAAATGGCTTTTTTCAGAAGATTTCCCAATCCGCCAGACAACATCCCCTGTCTTTCGAAATTGATATTGCCAACATAGCCAACCATACTTCCGGCTTTGGTCCAAACGGCTTGATTATTTAAATTGATTTCCAGAAGTTCTGGTTTTTCCAGTTCGAAATAGTCTTTTTCTTGTGGGTTTTCTTTTGTTTCGTTTACGAAAGCTTCGATTGAAAATTTGCTCATAATTTTTATTTTTTTTGATAACCTAAAATAAGAATTTTTATTAATCGAAAGATTAAATTTTCAAACTAATAAAGAAAAAACCCAACAAAATTGCCGGGTTTTCAAGTATAGTAAAAAAATTTAGTGTTTAAAATTGTCCGCCTCCAAGTGCTCTGTAGAATTCGGTTACAGCTTGTAACTGTTGAAGTTTGTCATTTACACCAGCTAATTTTGCAGCTAATAATGATTGTTCAGACGTTAAAACATTCACATAATTCACATTAGATGAATAGGTTAACAATTCCTTATTAAACTCAACGGCTTTTTCCAAAGACTGGATTTGAAGTTGTCTTGTATCTTCTTTTTCTTTGGCTTTCTGATAAGATAATAATGAGTTAGAAACTTCGGAACCAGCAGTCAGCAAAGCTTTTTCGAAAGTATAATAAGCCTGCATCTTACGAGCTTCCATTATTCTAACCTGCGCTTTTCTAGTACCCATTTGGAAGATATTCTGAGTTACTGTTCCCCCAAGCGTGTAGAACAAAGAATTACTGAAAAAACTTTCCAAAGTTCTGGATGACAAACCTAAAGTTCCAGTGATGCTAATCGTTGGATAAACCTGCGCCATCGCCATATTTTTGTTCTCGAATGCCTGACGGAAAGTTAATTCAGCAGACTGAACGTCTGGACGATTTTTCAGTAACGAAGCGGGAACTCCGGTTTTCAAATCCGTGTAAATCACCTGTGAATCTATGGAATTTCTATCAATCGGTTGAGGATTATCATTCATCAAAATATTCAAAGAATTCTCGGTTTGCTGGATTTGCAATTCCAAATCCGGAACCGATAACTGAGCAGAGTAAAGATTAGCTTTGCTTTGTTCCACATCAGCACCAGTAAGATAAGCAGCATCCATCAGCGCTTCCACAGTTTCCACATCTTTTTTTCTTAATTCAATCGTCTGCTTTGTAATCTCCAGTTGCTTATCAAGCGAAATCAATTGGTAATATAACGTCGCCGCCTGCGCTACCATTTGTGTCTGAATCGCACGTTTTGCTGCATCTGTCTGGAGAAATCCTGCATAAGCCGAGTTTTTAAGGGCTTTGATCCTTCCCCAAACATCGATTTCCCAACCTGTAGAAATTCCTAATCTGTAGACTAATAAATCGGGCATTACAAAGTTCCCACCTTGTGCTGCTGCACTATTTTTAGTTTCTGTAACAGAAGCAACACCGTCCAGACTTGGAAGATTCTGCAATTTAGATTGTTTAAAAACGGCACTCGCTTCCTGGATTCTCGCAACTGCTACTTTTAAATCCAGATTATTCTGAATGGTTTTATTAATGATATTCTGAAGCTTGGCATCTGTGAAAATTTGATTCCACGCTACGTTGGCTATAGAAGTACTGTCGTTACTGGTTTTTTGTCGAAAGAGATTATCCTGACGACTTTGCTCGATGTGCGGACTCTTGTAAGTATCCGTGACTTTACACGAATAAAAGAGACCCGCGACACCTGCTAATATGATTAGATTTCTTAGTTTCATTTTTCTCAAATTTTGGTTATTCGCTCAGTTCTCCTTCGTATTTATCAGACACTTTTTTACTGCTCACTTTTTCCTGCAAGTACATAAAGACTGCAAACAAAATCGGAATAAAAAAGACTCCGAAAATAGTTCCGAATAACATTCCTCCAATGGCACCAATACCAATCGATTGGTTACCTACTGCTCCTGCTCCGGTAGAAATCGCTAATGGAATCAAACCGAAAATGAAGGCAAAAGATGTCATCAAAATCGGACGTAGTCTTTGTTTCGCACCACTAATTGCGGCGTGCGCAATGCTGTAACCTTTCTTCCTAGCATCAAGCGCAAATTCTACAATCAAAATCGCATTCTTCGCCAATAGACCAATCAACATAATGAGTGAAATCTGAGTATAAATATTATTAGAACCTCCAATCCACGCACTGAACATCATTACACCAGCCAAACCAACAGGCAATGATAACATCACAGCAAATGGTAAAATATAACTTTCATACTGCGCTGCCAAAAGGAAATAAACAAATACACAACATAAAATAAAGATATAAACTGTTTGCCCTCCCGCTGTAACTTCTTCTCTTGTTAATCCAGAGAATTCGTAACCATAACCTTGTGGTAAAGTTTCCTTAGCTACTCTTTCTACTGTGTTAATTGCATCTCCGGATGAGAAACCTGGATTAGGTGTTCCGTTCAGAGAGATGGCCGTAAATAAGTTGAAACGTCCAATTGCCTGAGGTCCGTAAACTCTTTTTGCTGTGATAAATCTATTCAATGGTGCCATTTCACCACTAGAATTTCTAATCTGAATCATATTAAAGCTTTCCAGATTTTCTCTGTTCTCAAAAGGCGCTTGATAAATCACACGGTATTGTTTTCCGAACAAATTGACATTGGAAGAATAAACGCCTCCATAGTAACCTTGCATTGTTCCCAAAATATCTGAAACCGAGAATCCAGCCGCTTTTGCAGCAGGAATATCAATATCAATCATATATTGAGGATAGTTCGGGTTAAATGATGTGAATGTTCTTTGGATATCCGGCTGTTGATTCATTTTATCAATGAAATCATTGGTAACCTTGGTTAAGTCAGCAATACTTCCACCTTTCTGGTCCTGAATCTGCATCTCGAAACCTGCTGCATTACCAAAACCTTGCAAAGTCGGTCTTCCGAAAAATGTCATTTTTGCATCTTTGATTCCGGCTGTTTCTTTATACATTTTTGCAACAAAAGATTGTAGATCTTCCCCTTTTTTAGTTCTGTCTTTCCAATCCTTCAATTTTACGATAAGCATCCCATTATTAGAACCACTTCCTGAAATCATTCCTCTTCCCGAAACTTTGAAGATGTGAAGAACCTCTGGTTGTTTTTCAACAATTTTCTCAACTTTGGCGAGAACTTCTCTCGTTCTGTTTTCGTTGGAACCAATCGGAAGCGAGATATCCATAAAAATCCCTCCCATATCTTCACTTGGAACGAAGGATTTCGGTGTGGTGTTCATCAACCAAACAAAGATTCCAGCGAACAAAGCAAGACCAGCAAATGCCATCCATTTTTTTCTTAATAAAAACAAAATCCCTCTCGAGTAACGTTTTATCATCGCATCGAAAATGATATTGAAATTGGTAAAAAATCTCTGTAAGAAATTCTTTTTCTTTTCTTCGTGAGAATGTGGTTTAAGGAAAATCGCACACAAAGCAGGACTTAATGTCAATGCATTTACAGCGGATAATATAATCGAAATCGCTAATGTTAAACCAAATTGTTTGTAAAATACACCAGCTGAACCAGAGATAAAACTTACAGGAATAAAAACCGCTGCCATTACCAAAGTAATACTGATAATCGCACTACTGATTTCGTCCATCGCATTCACAGAAGCTCTAAGTGGAGATTTCTCTCCTTGTTCCAATTTGGTATGGACAGCTTCAACAACAACGATTGCGTCATCGACCACAATTCCTACTGCTAAAATCAATGCGAACAGCGTCAATAAATTAATCGTAAATCCGAAAATACTCAGGAAGAAAAATGTACCAACAATCGCTACCGGAACCGAAATCGCCGGAATCATTGTCGAACGCCAATCCTGTAAGAACAAGAAAACTACGATGAATACAAGAATAAATGCCTCGAACAAAGTATGAATTACTTTCTCAATCGATGCATCCAAAAAATCATTGGCATTAACCAAAGCTACATATTTGACACCTTTCGGGAAAGATTCCTGAGCCTTATCCAAAACCGCAATAGATTGATTAATTACATCTTGTGCATTGGATCCTGCAGTTTGTGCGACCGCCATACCAATGGAAGGATGACCGTCTGTAACACTGGTTCCGGTATAATCCTGTGCTCCCAATTCTACTCTGGCAACATCTTTCAGTTTCAATGTTTGTCCGTTCGCAGTAGCTTTTATGATGATATTATCGAATTCGGGGATTTCTGTTAATCTTCCTTTATATTTTAAAGTATACCGGAAGCTTTCGTTACTTTCATCGCCCAAACTTCCTGGCGCAGCTTCGATATTTTGTTCCGCTAAAACGGTGTTGATATCTGAAGGAACTAAGCCATAAGACGCCATTTTATTAGGATCCAACCAAATTCTTATCGAGTAATCTTTTGTACCAAAAACCGTCACATCTCCAACTCCTGTTACCCTTTTGATTTGAGGAACGATATTGATATTAGTATAGTTTTGGAGGAAAGTCATATCGTAATTGGGATTCTCACTGTAAAGCGAGAAAATCAACACGTTGGAACTTTGCCTCTTGGTTGTGGTAACTCCGGCTCTGGTAACTTCCGCAGGCAACAAAGGCGTCGCTCTGGAAACCCTGTTTTGTACATTTACCGCAGCAATATCTGGATCTACGCCTTGCTTGAAATAAATCGTTACCGAACCAGAACCATCGTTGGTCGCCGTAGAAGTCATATAAGTCATCCCTTCTACCCCATTGATTTGTTCTTCCAGCGGGACGATGACACTTTTAAGAATTACATCGGCATTGGCACCTTGGTAACTTGCACTTACAACTACCGTTGGCGGGGCAATATCCGGATATTGTGAAATCGGTAAAGTCACAATTCCCAGGACACCGAGGATCACGATGATAATGGAAATTACGGTAGACAATACCGGACGTTCTATAAATTTTTTAAACATATTTTTCAGACTAAAAGAAAAAAAGATGAAAGATAAAAGACTCTCAAAATCGAAAGTTTCAAATTCTCACTTTTGACATTAATATAATAATTGGGGAAACTATTTTCTATCGATGACGTTTTGCAGAGTCGTTTCTTTTGGAACCACCTGCGTATCATCTTTCAGAAGTCCTATGCCTTCTACTATGACTTTATCACCTGCTTTCAATCCAGATGTCACTGCGTAAGTCACTCCATCCGGAAGGCTTTCAACTTTGATTTCCGTAGACTTCACTTTGTTATCAGCGCCGATTAGATAGACCAAAACTTTGCCCTGCATCTCATAAGTCGCCGCTTGAGGAATTACAATTACACTTTCCAGACTATTTGGCATCTGAACTGTTGCACTATAACCACTTCTCAAAAGACCTTTGCTGTTTGGGAAAGTCGCTCTCATAGAAAATGAACCTGTGTTTGGATCAACCAATCCACTGATGGATTCTATTTTTCCTTTTTCATCGTATTTGCTTCCATCAGAAAGAATCAATTCTACCAAAGGAGAATTCTTGATTTTTTCCTGAATTGTAGAACCAGTCGAATGTTTGAAAAAATCCAACTGTTGTTTTTCATTAATGGAAAAATAAGCGAATATCTTTGAAACATTAGAAACTGTAGTCAAAGGTTGTGCAGTAGCTGTACTTATGTAACTTCCAGCTTTATAGGGCAAAGTTCCAACAACACCACTCACGGGGCTATACAACTTTGTGTAACCTTGATTTACTTGTGCATTAGTTAGTTGAGCCTGAGTTTCTGCCAAAGCCGCTTTTGCAGATTTTAGCGCCAATTCTGCAGCCTGAAGCTCGTAAGCAGAAATAATTTTTTTATCAACCAAAGGTTTGGTTTTTGTGACTTGCATCTGAGCAGTAGCCACTTGTGCTCTTGCACTATTCACAGTAGCCTGTGCTGCTAAAACAGATTGTTCGTATTGTGGATTTCTTATAAGGAATAAAAGCTGACCTTTGCTTACCTGACTTCCTTCATCAATGTAAATCTTCTCCACAAATCCATCAATTTTTGGACGAATTTCTACATTTTCGATGCCTTCCAGTCGGGCAGGATATTGTGTCAGATTTTCAGCTGGTCCACTTTTCGCAACAATATACTCATATGGTTGTGGTGGCAATTCTTTTTTATCATCTTTATTTTCTGACTTTGAACAGGATGTCAAAAGACCTAAAATAACAAAAAAGCTAATCGCGATATTCCTCATAAATACTAATTTTTTAGATGTGTTTTCAAACAAACGTTCAAATTTATTGATTATATACAACACTTATGTTATGTAATTAATAATAATATCTATCAAAGATAATCAACAAAAACTATTATTATTGATGTTCAATAACTTAAAAAATAATTTTAAAGAATATTTAACACAATTTCATCAAACATTTGTTTGAACAGGAAGCTTAAAAGCTGTTTATTATTGAGATTTTTAAAAGCTTTTCATTGCTAATTTTTCACAATTATTCTTAATGAAGCAAAGCTACTTTTGTATTAGCAAGAAAACATTAGCTGAATTACGGAATAACTTATCAATTTTACTTTTGACAGAATACTCTTCTACAAGATTTTATAAAATGGAAATTTGAATTAATTGATTATGAAAAATGTAATATTTTTTGATGTAAAATTGTCATTAATAAAAATGGAAATATGAAATCAATTAAACTTATTTTTTTCTGCACTTTAGTTTACATTTCTTCGAATGCGCAGTCCGATAATACTTATCAAAGTTTAGTTGCTCAGGCAAGTTTATTTCATCTTCAAAAAAATCCAAAAAAAGCGGCTCAACTTTACGAAAAAGCTTTCGAGATACAACAACCCGATGCGCTTACCGCATATAAAGCAGCCGGAATATATTCTTTAAATCAAGATTCGGAAAAAGCTTTCAAATATTTGAAAATATCTTTATCTGCCGGTTGGAATGAATCCAATTGGTTATTATTCGACCCTTATTTTGATTATCTAAAAACTAATAATTCTGAAAAATGGAGAGAAATTGAAACGCTTGCAATTTCTCAGCAAAAACAATATGAAAAGACTTTGAAACTTCCCGCTTTGAGAAAAGAAATCAATCTAATGTGCCTGAATGACCAAAAACTAAGATATAAAAAATCGCAAAATAAAGATGAAAACTTAATTAAAATAATTGATCAGCAAATCAATGAGGCCGATTCGTTTAATTTAATCCAAGCAAGAAAAATCGTTAAAAAATATGGTTGGCCAAAATTATCTGACATTGGTAAAGGTGGGCAAAATAATCTTTGGTTGATTGTTCAGCACGCAGACCAAGACGTTCTATTTCAAAAAAAAGCTTTAACCGAAATGGAGAAGTTAATCGATATAAAAGAATTGAATATGGACAATTACGCCTTCTTATATGATAGAGTCCAATGCAACTTGAATTACAAACAATTATATGGAACGCAAGTCAATTGGTCTGGTAACGGAGAAGCATCTGGCTTTAGACCAATGATACGAGAGGATTCAGCAAATGAAAGAAGAGAAAAAATGGGACTTGAACCATTGGAAATATACTCTTTAGTCTATGGATTTTCTTATCAACCTCTCGATTCGAAAGAGTCTGCAAAAAGAGAATCAATTTACAATTCTCAAGTTAAAGAATTGTTGGATAATGCTAAGAGAGCTTACAGTGTAAAGGAGTTCCAAAAAACATATAATAATTACAATACAGCTTCAACTTTTCTTGGAGGAATGAGCAATAATGACAATTTTGAAGCTGCAATTTTGTTTTCTAAAATCGCGAAAGTTGATAAAGATGAAAAATATAAAGGAATTGCTTTGGATTTTTTGGATTTGTTATATCTACGAGGAAAATTGAAAAAAAATCAGCTACTAAAACAATCTGATTTCAAGATATTATATCAGGAACAAAGGTGGATTGATTTGTTGAAGAGATTGGATTAATTCTATATTTGATAGTTTCCGAAAGTTTTTGAAAAATGAATATTAATTTAGATATTTGAGAACATAAATATTAAGAATCCCAAATGTTATCAATAGGAATAATTTATCCAGAACTTAAAATTTTATCAAAAATTGATAACATAAAAGGACTTGAAAATAAAGCTAAAAAATTAGATTACAACACAATTCTGGCTTTAGAAAACGTAGAGAATATTACATCTTTAATATCAGCTATTGAAAGCAATTGGAATACTGATGAAAATGATTTCGGAATTATTTTTAAAGATAGCAACAACAATCATAAATGTTATCACATCAATATTCACGAGATAATAAGTATTGAGGACAAGAATATACTTCTAAAAGCATTCACATTTGGCGCATCAAAAGGTGTAATGAAAGCTTGGAAAAATTATTTTTCAAAAGGAATTGAAGAAGCAAATCTGTGGACAAATCTAAAACAATCTGAAAGACAAGGCTGGCTAGAACTTGCAATGGCTTTTCAAAATGTAGAAAACTCAGTTTCTAAATCCGAAGCTATAATTGATGGAAAATATATCAAATCAGTTGAAGACTTTTATTGTTCGCTTGGAGAAGCAATCAATGGTTCAGGTGGTTATTTTGGGCGAAACTACAATGCATTAATCGATTGTATTAGAAGTCTCGAATTTGGAGGTAATGATATTAAAAAAATCTATTGGAAAAATTCCAAGAAGAGCAGATGGAAGTTGAAAAATCATTTTAAAATCATTTTAGAAGTTTTCAATGATTATGGTATAGAAATTATTTTAGAATAGTTATATTCATCAAATTAAACACAAATGATTTTTTATGAAAGAAATAATTTTCGAACTACTAATTGCTGGAATCTCATTTATGATTTTTCTGGTAATTCTAATTTTTGGGTTAATAAAAAAGAAGAAAAATCTAATCATCACTTCAATTGTCATTTTATTTATTTCAATAACTGCAGGAGCTGTAGGGATTTTTACAATTACCAAGAAGACGTATCGTATTACAAAAAAGGTTTATAACGAGATTTCTGAACTCAGCAAACCAAGAACTGGCATTGAAATCTATGAAAGTCTATTGGGGAAACCAGAAACTGATTGTGTTCAAATCCTGAATTATCAAGACCAAACAGCTCCAATAATTGATTATGCAATTTTACTTCATTTCAAAACTTGTCCAAAAGAACTAAACAGAATATTAGCACAAAAAGAATTTGAATTTGAAAAAATAAAAACATCCGAACAACCCAGCGATGATGATTGGTTCAAGCCAGAAAAAATGAGCGACAGTATTCTATTTTTCAAATATTACGACACAAATGGAAATGGACAAGAAATCTATAGTTCAATGGACAGCACAGAGGTTTACTTAAAAGATATTTATAATTAAATTTAGATTCAAATGAAACCTCAGCCACTTCCAATCCTTTTCAGCCTCAACTCATTATATCTTTCGTTTCTCTATTTCAGATTATTTTGGATTTCTGATGGTACGGAAACGCCAGAGTTTCTAATTTATAAATACGCACTTTATTCCGTTTTCTTGGTTTATCCGCTTTTCATCTTCTCAATTTTGATTTTTTCAAAAATGACAAAGGCAAATATGTTTCTCAAGTTTTTGATTTTCGGATTGGTTGCATCTGGTCCTGTTTTGTACTTCTACACGTTTGATTTATTTGAACAAGAAGAACTCTTTTGCGGTTACTTGCTGGTTTTGATTCAATGTTTGATCCAGTCTCAAACAGTTAAAGATGAGGAAATGACAGCAAGATTTGCTAGTGTTTATGGAGGAAAATTGTTGTTATGGTTTTTACTTTTACTTTTTTCATTGTCATATTATCTGTTTGACGACAATGAAGTCAAAATGAATATGATGTTTGGCGGAATCTATTATTTAGCCATAGCAATCTTGGATTATTATGTCAATAAATCTAAATTCTTGACAGAAAAGTAATTGTTATTTTCTAACAATAGGAAGAATCTCGTTTTTATTAAGACCAAATCTTTTGATATCAGCCTCAGAAAATTTTTGAGAATAGAAATTGATTTCAGCTTCAAAGCCAACACTTTTCAAACGGTCAAAATAATCCATTCCGTACCAGCGAACGTGGTCGTATTGTCCAAAATGTTTTTGACGTTCTTTTGGGTCTGTGATGGTAAAATCTTCGTAAGTTTTTTCCAGAGAGTTTTTCATTGGAACTTGAACAATTCCCCAACCTCCGGATTTCATCACACGATAAAGTTCAGACATCGCCTTTCTGTCGTCTACAATATGCTCCAAAACGTGATTACAGATAATCACATCAAAACTATTATCCTCAAAAGGCAAATCCAGAATGTCCGCTTTTACATCCACAATCGGAGAAAACAAATCCGCAGAAGTATAATCAAGATTTTTCATCTTTTTGAATTTCCTTAGGAATTCCTGCTCTGGCGCAATATGAAGAACTTTTAATTTATCTGTAAAAAAATTGGTTTCATTCTGAAGATAAAGCCACATCTGACGATGTCTCTCCAAAGATAGCGTTCCTGGAGACAAGGCATTTGCACGTTGTTTTCCATAACCATATGGTAAAAATTTACGATAAGATTTTCCGTCGATTGGATCCGTGAAATTGTCTCCTTTAAAAAAAAGGACAATCAGCGGACGCAAAAAAATGCTCAAATTAATAAGCATTGGCCTGGGAATCGCATTCAGCAGAATTTTAGCAATTTTTTTCAAGTCTGGAAATGTTTTAGAATCCTAATCGTTTTAATTCGGCTTTTATTTTGGCTGCCGTATTGAATTTGGCCACAGAACGCTCACCAGCATCGTTAGTTCCATCAAACTCGAAATCAAAACCTTTAATCTGAATTGGTTTCAATTTTGAAATTTTATCCGTTGCTTTTGGAAAATCGTAAAAATAAACCTGATAAATTCTTCCGCTGATGCCGGAATGCATACTTTGATCCCAAGAACAGAGAACGCCTAATTCCTTGTCCGCATCACGGTCTGCATTCGCAAAAAAAACAGACTCCACGTAGGCTGTTGCGCCTTCTTCTGCATAGGTATCGATAAAAATTTTATTATACCTATTATTTTCCGAAGGAATCAATAGATAACCATCGACGTAAGAATAGTTGAGACCATTGGGCTTACCTTTTTCGATCCCTTCTTCGGAATATTCGTAGAATGCGAAAATAGGATTAGCCAAATTATTCCATTGCTTAACTTCCAAGACTTCACCTTGGATTTGGGCATTCTGAATCGGTTTTATTCTTTTTACGAAATCTTCTCTGGACTCACCAACATTACGCTGAAAAGTCTGTGCTGACCAACAGCCAGCCCAAAATATTGAAAAAAGAACGTACACCGATTTCACAATTCAAAAATTAAAAATCAACCTGGAAAGCTCTTTCCTCGTCAGATTTAATTCCTAATGCTTCGTAAATATAATCGTAAGTCGAAAGCAAGACCGGTTTGCCATTATAAACACAAATATCGTGTTCAAAATGTGCAGAAGGCTGATTGTCTAAAGTCGTAACCGTCCAACCATCGTTATGGAACTTCACTTTCTCTGTTCCAAGGTTAATCATCGGTTCAATTGCTAGACAAATTCCGTCTTTTAGGACCTTTCCGCTTCCCGGTTTTCCATAATTTGGAACTTGCGGGTCTTCGTGCATTTGTCTTCCAACACCATGACCAACCAATTCTCTCACCACACCATAACCTTCTTTCTCACAATGTTTCTGGATGGCGTTTGAAATATCTCCAACACGTTTCCCTCTTACACATTGCTCGATCCCTTTGTACAAAGATTCTTTGGTAACTCTCAATAATTTTTTTACCTCATCGGAAACTTCACCAACTTCAAAAGTGTAAGCGTGGTCACCAACAAATCCGTTCCAGAAAACGCCACAATCTACGGAAAGAATTGTCCCTTCTTTTATAGGTTCAGAATTTGGAATTCCGTGAACGACTTGCTCATTTGGTGAAATACAAAGTGAAGCAGGAAATCCGCCATAGCCTAAGAATGCAGGTTCTGCACCGTGGTCTTTGATAAAATCGTAAGCTAATTTATCAAGATGAAGTGTTGTAACGCCAGGTTTAATTTCTTTTGCCAACATCCCCAAAGTCTGGGATACCAATCTTGCACTTTGCTTCATCAATCGAAGCTCGTCTATATTTTTGAGTTGAATCATTTATAATTGCATTGATGTATTATAGTAAAATGTATTTTTAAAAGATATTTTGTACTTTTTACATTTTACTTTTTACAAAGAGACTTACCAAAAAAGTCCTCTTTTCTTTTCTTTTTTCATTTTGGAGTAAGCGTGAACTTCGCCTCCTGCTACTTGGAATTCGATTCTTTCGTTGATGATTTGGTAGATTTCGCCCCAACCCGGGAATCCGCCAAGATTTCTATCATCAATGAAAAGGTCTGCGTCAATCTTTCTTGACTGCGTTTCTGAATCGAAAACTTCGCCTTCAAAACTGGAGTTAACAGCGTAAAATTCTAGTCCGTTTTTTCTGCAGAATTCTACAGCATCTTCCAAAGATTTACCGTGACGGTAAGTCCAAAGAATCAATCTGTAACCTTCTCCCTGAAGTTTTTTTAAAGTTTCGAATGCAAATGTTTTGGCTTTCCCAATTCCCGGGTAAGCATCATCCACAATAGTTCCATCGAAATCGATTGCTAGTTTTTTATTACTTTTTATCATTGTTGTTTTTTATAAAAATAAGTGAGCAAATATACAAATTATATAAATGCCTTTTTAATTTTATAAATCAATGAAATTATTGATTTAATCAAATATTTCAAATTTTCTATACAAGAAAACCTGACCAAAGATCAGGTTTTTACTACTTAATAATTGTAAATAACTATGAATATTTATTAATGTTTTATGACTTTGAAAGTTTTGGATTCTCCATTCTTGAACACTGTATTGACGAAATAAATTCCTTTTGACAAATTCGACACGTCTAGCTTATTATTTTTAACTTCAGTAATCGTTTTAATAGTTTGTCCTGCAGCATTGTAGACAAATACTTTTTCAACATCCTGAACAGAACTGATATTCAATTCATTAGAAACTGGATTTGGAAAAACAGACACTTGGTTTTTACCAGCTTCATTCACTGCTAAATATGGATTTAAGAAACCTGAAATCTCGAAGACATAATTGTATCCGGCATTAGATTCCCAAGTTTCTCCGCCGTCAAATGATGCGACAGAATCCAAATCACTTCCAGAATTAGGTGTAACTTCCCAACTTTGATAATCTGTGAACGGAAACGGTGCTGCAATAATCTCGATAAAATACCTTCCAGGTAATAAGTCAACAGGCTGGCTCCAATCAAACTCAACATCTGCTGCCACAACATCCAAAGGGAAACCTTGTACAGTGTGATAACCGTAGAAATTCTCCGTCGTTGGACCAACATTTTCAAAAGTGTGAAGAATCTCACCTGGCAAATCATTCTCAGACTTACGGATATTGATTGTTGCATTTTTGATATTACCCAATTGCAAAGTAGAAATTTTGAATTTTGTAAATGTAAATTTCTGACCATCCGGAACTACAAAGTCATCCGCCAACGATGTCCAGATCATACGAACACCACTTTCGTGGGAATCTCCTGGATTACCTGCTGTAAAAGACGTTCCAGTAGGTTGCTGTTCACTTGTATCATTACAATTTCCTATAACTTCAAAAACGTGATCGTAGTAAGAAAATCCACCAAACCAAGGATCTGTATCAAATTTTGTAAAATCGAATCTGCCTAACTTTCGCGTATTTTGATCGGTAATTTCCCAGCTTACCGGCGTATTGTCGCCAGGAGCAGCTTGTAACTGAACAAAGTATTTACCTTTTGGCAAGTCAAATGGCGCTGGAAAATCTACAGTAATTTTGTAGGCATCCATATTTTCCAAAGTCGATTGATAATCCAAAACCTGAGAAGTCGGAACCAAATTTGTGAAAGTCTGAATTACTTCTCCGGGAACGCCTTGATTTTCTTTAAGAATATAGACATTCACAAAGTTTAGATTGGCAGAACCTTTCAAAACATTGAACGTTAATTGCTTTGCCGTAAGAATTTTTCCTGAAGCAACATCGAAATCAGAAGCTGCACTATATTCATAAGTACCACCTGTTGTAATATTTTCGCCGTTTGAAATTTTGTCCGAACCAATTCCATAACTGCAATTTTCACCGGATTGTGCAAATCCTAAAACGCTGGATAACGCCAAGGCAATAAGTAAGTTTTTTCTCATATCAAATTTTATAATTGTTGATGCTAAACTATGCTACATTATCTGCAAATCCAACTTTAACCCTTTCGAAATCCTTGATTTTGAAATAAGAAATCATTATTTAAAACGCTGGAATTCAATATTTTAAATTTTAAAATTTAGCTTTTATAAATATTAATTTTTAGAAGCTTCGCGAATGAAAACAGAAGGCGAAATACCCGTAATATTTCGGAAAACAGTTGCAAAAGAACTATGCGAAGCGAAGCCACATTCTTCTGCCAGATAACTTATTTTATAATTCTGATATTCTTTATTAGTATAAATTTTCTGACAGATGTACGCAATTCTCAACTCATTGATGTAAGTATTGAAGTTCTTCCCTTTATACTTATTAATAACCTCAGAAAGATAACTTGTATTGGTTTTGAGTTGAAGGGCCAGACTCGCAATAGTCAATTTCGGATTGGTAAATCTCTCAGATTCTTCGAATTTTTGAAGTTTATCCAGCAAATCTTTTTCGACAGAATTAGGAATCTGAACAGATGAATCTTTCTGAACTTCTACCGGAGATTCTAATTTATTTTCAGTTGAAATGATCTTGTCTGACTCCAATTTATGAATGATATTTTCAAAAACCTTTCTTTCTTTTTTTCTTCGATAAAGTAAAAAGACAATTGCAAAAGCTAATATTAAAACAAAAACTGTCGCAATAATCACAATATTTTTCTTAGAACTATCGGCATCAGAAATGGCATCTTTATAATCTTTCTGTTCAGCATTGATAGCGGACGAAATAGCTTTCATCTCACTTTCTCTGATGCTTCTGTTGAGTTTTATGAATTCCTCATTGTAAAGAGAATATTGAGATTGGTCATTCAAAGCTTTAAAATCTTGTGAAAGATTGTAATAAACATCGGAAAGCAGACGCGTATCCAAATCATTTTTATGCTTGAGAACAATCTTCAAAGTATCAATCGCTCGTTGATATTCTTTCCTATCCGCATAAACTTGGGACAAAGCATTATAAATGAAATAGTTTATCTCATTGTTATAATTGTTCTTAATCGCAAGAGCTTTATTCAGATAGATTTCTGCAGAATCATTTTTAAGGTAATAGTAGGAATTCCCAATATTATAAAGCGAACGTCTGTGATGATAAATTGCTTGTTCATCAGGATTTTTGACTAACTCAATTTCCTTGAGTGATTTTTTATAGAATTCGCTGGCTTTTTGATAATTTTCTTCATCAAAATCGATGTTACCAATTTCCAGATAAGACAAAGTTTTCAGAAGTTTTTTCTTGTCACCTTCTGGTAATTTGTTGATTTGTTTGATGGCGTTATCAAGATAAAATTTGGCTTTATCATTCAGATTTAGTTGAACGTACTGATGCGCAATGGAGCCGTTCATTCTGGCAATCAATGCATAATCATCTGTTTTTTCTGCAAATTCTTTGGCTTTGAAAAGTAGTTCTGTAGATTTTTTGAGGTCATTATTTTTGAAGTATGAAACCGCCAAAGATGCGAGCTCTTCACTTTTCTCTGCATTGTAGTCGTTATCATTAGACAAAATATTCTGCCCAAATAGAAGATTAGCCATCAAAATGCAACAGAAAAACAATCTGCCAATCATCATTATTTATGAATTAATGAAACGAATTTACACCAAAAAATAAAAAAGTCGGTAAAAAACCGACTTTCCCATTTTATTTATCTTGAGTTTTTAGTTCGCCAGAATATTCCCAGTCATTTCTTCAGGAATATCTACGCCCATCACTTTCAAAATTGTTGGCGCCACATCACCTAATTTCCCTGGTGTCAAATTCCAAGTATGATCTTTATCCATCACAATGAAGGGAACCAAATTCGTAGAGTGCTGTGTGTTTGGAGAACCATCCGGATTAATCATCACATCGGAGTTTCCGTGGTCTGCAAGGATGAAAACCGCATAACCGTGTTCATAAGCTGTTTCAGCAACTTTTTGAATACAAGAATCAACAACTTCCGCCGCTTTTACAGCTGCAGAAAAAACACCTGTATGACCAACCATATCTGTATTTGCAAAATTAAGAACTACAAAATCTGCAGATTCTTTTTGTAACTCAGGCACGATTGCGTTGGTGATATCGTAAGCCGACATTTCGGGTTTCAAATCGTAAGTCGCAACATCTTTCGGACTCGGGCAAAGTAAACGTCTTTCCTGAACGAATTCTGTTTCTCTTCCGCCAGAGAAAAAGAATGTAACGTGGGGATATTTTTCTGTTTCAGCGATTCTGATTTGAGATTTGCCTGCCGCTTCCAATACTTCGCCCATCGTTTTTTGAAGAACATTTTCATCAAAAACAACTCTTACATTCTGGAATGTTTTATCATAATTAGTCAAAGTCACATAATACAAATCCAGCTTTTTCATTCCATACTCTGGGAAGTCTTGCTGAGAA
The DNA here is from genome assembly GCF_023278365.1 of Epilithonimonas zeae. Lineage (NCBI taxonomy): Bacteria > Pseudomonadati > Bacteroidota > Flavobacteriia > Flavobacteriales > Weeksellaceae > Epilithonimonas > Epilithonimonas zeae. Next base: position 1,745,878 of record NZ_CP075338.1, read on the forward strand.
AGCACTTCTGTAATTTCTCGACCTCTGTCTGTACGGAAATTGAAAGAAATCACAACATCGTGGTCTTCAATTTTAGCAATCGGGAAATGATTCTGAACGGCAACAATCGGTTGGATAAACTCATCTGTAACATCAGCATTGTAAGAATCCTGAATTGCTTGAATAAAATCCTTAGTTTCTTTCCCAACACCATTTACCATCACATCATAAGCTAATTTCACACGTTCCCAGCGCTTGTCTCTGTCCATCGCATAGTAACGACCAATGATAGAAGCCAGTTTTCCCGTTGTAGCATTCATATGCGCTAAAAGTTCTTCTACGAAACCCTTTCCGGATTTTGGGTCACAATCTCTACCGTCTGTGAAACCATGAACGAAGACATTGTCCTTGAATCCAAATTCGTGAGCCGCCGTAAGTAAACCTTTTAAGTGATTGATATGAGAATGCACACCACCATTGGAAACCAATCCAATGAAATGTACTTTTTTGTTGTTCGCTTTTGCGTATTCGAAAGCAGCTTGGATGACAGGTTCTTTTCCAAGACTTCCTGTTTCTACCGCCATATTTAGTTTTACAAGATTCTGATAAACCACTCTACCAGCACCAAGATTCATATGCCCCACTTCAGAATTTCCCATTTGTCCGGCCGGCAGACCAACTGCCAAACCACTTGCTTCCAAAGTTGTGTTTGGAAAGTTTTTAAGTGCTGAATCTATAAAAGGTGTTTTAGCTTGAGCTAGAGCGGAAACACTATCGTTAAGACCGATTCCCCAGCCATCTAATATTGCAAGAATTGCTTTCTTTGACATTTTTAATTTTGTTTTATTACTACAAATTTACGAAATGAAAATGCGTTAAGATAATTTCTAAAGATATTTTTTGCAGATTGATAAATATGATTAACTTTAAGACCCTTTTTTAAAAAATCAAAATGGACTTAAGAGACCAACTGAAAAACCTTTTCCCTGAACACGAAGAACAGGATTTCCAAATGCCTGATGAAGCCAAAGAAAACTTCAAACAGAAAGAACCTTTGGTATGCAAATTCGAGAAGAAAGGCAGAAATGGGAAACCCGTAACCATTATAGAAGGTTGGGAAGGTGACGATGAAGGTTTGAAAGAAATCTCGAAGAAAATCAAAACAACACTCGGAATCGGCGGTTCTGAAAAAGACGGAACCATCATCATCCAAGGCGACAACCGCGACAAAATAATGAACATCCTGAAAAACCTTGGTTACAAAACCAAACGTGTAGGAGGATAACAATGAATGATAAATGATGAATTATTAATGTTTGGAGCATTGTCAGTCTGAGGCTCTCGAAGACTTTCCATAATATAAAATTCATTTTCTATTCCTCTATCATCTATTTTATAAAAGCAATTTAAAAAATTAAAATCAATATAATATGATCAACAAACTAGCAGCTTCTGAATTGGTTCTAAATGATGACGGAAGTGTTTATCACCTAAACCTTCTTCCGGAAGATCTTGCAGACAAAGTACTTCTTGTAGGCGACCCAGACAGAGTTCCAAAAGTTTCAAAATTCTTCGATACTATCGAAATTAAAAAGAACAAAAGAGAATTCTATACGCATACAGGAACTTTGCGTGGCGAGAGAATCACAGTAATGTCAACAGGAATCGGGACAGAAAACATCGATATCGTGATGAACGAATTGGATGCTTTGGTAAATATAGATTTGAAAGCCAAAGAATTCAAAAAAGAACATAAGTCTCTGGAACTTTTCCGTATGGGAACTTGCGGAAGTGTGAATCCTGATATCGAAGTGAATAATATGCTGGTAACGCAGAATGTTGTTGGTTTGGACGGATTGATGCATTTCTATCAGGATTATCAATTCGAGAATGAATTCAGTAAGAACTTCTTGGAAAAATTCCCTTACGAGAGAATCAAGCCAATGTTGTATTTCTCTGACTGGGCAGAAGATATTGCTGAGTATTATGCTGACGCCAAATATAGAGGAAACACAGCGACTTTCCCAGGTTTCTATGCGCCTCAAGGCCGACAGTTGAGATTGAAAGCACTTGATGACAAATTCCTAGAAACTTTGAATGATCTTGGTGTTTCCAACTTCGAAATGGAAACTTCAGCAATCTATGGCTTATCAAAATTATTAGGACACAAAGCCATTACTGTGAACTGTGTTATCGCCAACAGAAGACGAGGCGAATTTGCAAGCGACCACCACGCTTCCGAAAAAATGATGATCGAATGGGTTCTTGACAGAATTATTAAGTAAGAGAGTTTGTGAGTTGGAGAGTTTTATGAGTTATTGACTGAAACTCTCCGACCCTAAAACTTTCCCACTCTTCAACTCTAGTTTCTCACAAAACAACTTTCTATGTGGTCATCTACAATTCCTGTTGCCTGAAGATGAGAATAGATAACCGTTGAACCCAGAAATTTAAATCCTCTTCTCTTCAAATCTTTGCTAATTACATCAGACAATTCTGTCGTTGCGGGTGCTTCTGTATGAACTTTCCAAGTATTCACAATTCTTTTTCCGCCTGTGAATGTTGAAATGTAATTATAAAAACTTCCAAACTCTTTCTGAAGTTCCATAAATTTTTGAGCGTTGGAAATAGAAGCCTTTACTTTTAATCGGTTTCTTACGATTCCGGCATCTTGCATCAATTCCTCAATCTTATCTTCGTTATATTTTGCAATCTTCTTATAATTGAAGTTATCAAAGGCTTTTCTGAAAGTTTCTCTTTTTCTAAGAATCGTAATCCAACTCAATCCCGCTTGGAAACTTTCGAGAATCAAAAACTCAAACATTGTTTCATCATCTGTTACCAACCTTCCCCATTCTTCGTCGTGATACTTTTGATAAAGTTCATCGGTTCCGCACCACGCACATCTAATTTTTTCCATTGTTTTTAATTTTGATGTCAATTTAGGAAACATTATAAATTCAAAACAAAACATTAACGTTCATTAAGATTTAACGGCATCGTAATTGAATAATTGGTTAGCATCAAATCAAATTTTTCAATATTAATCACTAAAAACAAAATATTATGAGTACGCACGACGAAAATTACAATGATGCAGAAAGAGCTGTCAACAAAACAGAAAATTCATTAGAAAATGCAGCTGACAGAGCTAAAAACAAAGTGAATGAATATGCAGACAGAGCTCGCAACTATATTGATGAACAAAAAAGAAAAAATGAAGAGCCAACAAGAGAAGGCTTCTTCGAAAATTTAAAATCAAGCGCAGCAGAAGCTTGGGAAGACACCAAAGATTTTGCAGATAAAGCTTGGGAAACAACAAAAGATACTGCTTCTGATGCTTGGGAAAAGACCAAAGACGCCGCTGAGGATGTGAAAGCAGAAGTACGTAAAGCAACGAATTAGTTTTTAAGTTAGTAATAGTTTTTCACGAAAAGGAGAAGACAATAATTTTGTCTTCTCCTTTTTAATTATATTTGCAAAATTATTATCAATGGAGATGAAGAACTTATTATTTTCGGTTTTATTTTTAGGATTTTTTGCAAATTCGCAAACATTCAATCAAGATTATGCAAATATCGCCAATCTTGTTTCCCAGTCCAACATCAATACTTATTTACAGGAATTCGAAGGTCTGGGCGTAAAAACCACAGGTTCCACAGCCAACAACAATGCATATACTTGGCTCAAAAACAAATACCTTTCTTTCGGATATTCCGAATCTCAAATTACCAAAGATGATTTTACATATAGTGGAAAAACAACTTCTAATCTAATTGTCACAAAAACAGGAACCAAATATCCCAATACTTACGTTATCATTTGTGGACATTATGATACGATTACCGGAACCGGAACCAATGACAATGGAAGCGGTGTTTCAGTAATTCTTGAAGTAGCGCGACTTCTGAAAAATGTTACTACAGAATATTCCATCAAATTCATCAATTTTTCGGGTGAAGAGCAAGGTCTTCTTGGCTCAGCTCATTACGTTTCCAATGTCGTGAATGCAACCAATCCAAAAATGAGCATTCGTTTGGTTCTTAATATCGATGAAGTTGGTGGTGTAAAAGGAAAAACCAATGACACGATCACTTGCGAAAGGGATGAGTCTAATAGTCCAAGTTCCAACAACTCGGCTTCCAACACTTTCACACAACAATTGATGAATTGTGTGACATTATATTCAACTTTGAAAACCAACCTTAGTTATGCTTATGCGTCCGATTACATGCCATTTCAGGCGAATGGTGAAATCATCACAGGACTTTTTGAATATAACGAAACGCAATACGCACACACCGTCAACGACACTTATGCCAATCTTGACCCAGTTTACATTTACAATATAGCGAAGGCTACAACCGGAGCGGTTCAGCATTTTGCAATTGCAGGTCAGACTTTAAACATTGATTCAGCAAAAGAATTGGAGACAAGTTTCACACTTTATCCCAATCCTGCCAAAGATTATCTTCAGCTAGAGTTTTCAAACAGTAAGAATCAGCATTTCAGTTTTACAATTACGTCACTTGACGGGAAAATGCTTAGCAAGACGGAAAATCAATTTAGAATTGACATTTCCGGACTTCCGAAAGGAGTTTATTTAGGAACTTTCAATATCGGAGAACAGCAGATTACAAAAAAAATAATTGTAGAATAACATCATTATTAATAAAAAAATTTAGGGCAATCCCCTTCCCTAACTTTCCCAAAGCTCGGGTCGCGCTATCCGCTACTATCTTTTCCATCCAAGCTAGTTCCCAGGCTTTAGAAAAGGATAACCGCTACTATCGCTATTGCAGAGAGGTTTTGTTATAAAAATCAAGATTCTTGTTTTTTAGAACATTTCTACATTACAATTTTCGAAATAAACAACCATAATAATTTCACTTTGCGAAATTTAAAATTTGTATCTTTGCAACTATGCAAAAAATCTTAATAGTAGAAGACGAAAAAGCAATCTCCGGCGTTCTACACAGTATTTTATCAGACGAACTACCAGAATACCAATTCGAAATCGCAGAAGACGGTTTCGAAGGTTTCAAATTCATAGAGAAAGAAGACTTCGCTCTAGTGATTTCTGATATCAAAATGCCAAAAATATCCGGAACAGAACTTCTTAAGCAAAGCCTTCAGTTGAAACCCGAAACCACATTTGTGATGATTTCCGGTCACGCAGATATTGATACTGCTGTCAGCTGTCTGAAAGAAGGCGCTTACGATTTCATCTCCAAACCTATTGATATCAACAGATTGATTACGAGTGTGAAAAATGCGCTTGATAAAGGCAATCTGCAGAAAGACAACTCCAATCTTAAGCAGGAAAACTCTCAGCTTAAGAAAAAAGTGAACAAAAAATATCAGATGATTGGCGAATCCTCTGCTCTGAAAAAGATTCAGGAAATCATTGATAAGGTAGCACTTTCCGACGCCAGAGTTTTGATTACAGGACCCAACGGAGCCGGTAAAGAATTGGTGGCGCACGCTATCCATTCACAAAGCGAACGTTCCAGAGGGCCAATGGTTGAAGTGAACTGCGCGGCGATTCCATCAGAATTGATTGAAAGTGAATTATTCGGTCACGTAAAAGGTTCTTTTACGGGCGCTATCAAAGATAAATCCGGAAAATTTGAACAAGCGAATGGCGGAACTATTTTCTTGGACGAGATTGGAGATATGAGCCTAGTTGCTCAGGCAAAAGTACTGAGAGCTTTACAGGAAAGTAAAGTTTCCCCTGTCGGAAGCGACAAAGAAATCAAAGTGGATGTGCGTGTTATCGCAGCAACAAATAAGAATTTGACTAACGAAATCGCACAAGGAAAATTCAGGGAAGATTTGTATCACAGGCTTTCTGTTATAGAAATCAACGTTCCATCTTTGAACGACAGGAAAGAAGATATTCCTTTGTTGGTAGAATATTTCACGCAATTGATTTCGAACGAAAATGGAACTTCGCCGAAGAAATTTGATGATAAATCTATCAAAGCTTTGCAGCAATTTGACTGGACTGGAAATATCAGAGAACTTAGAAACGTGGTTGAAAGATTAATCATCTTAGGTGCAGATCCTGTGACTGCTGATGACGTGGCGAGTTTTGTAAAGAAATGAGATTAAATAAATAAAAATATTTAACCGTCTCGTTCTTTTCAACGAGGCGGTTTTTTTTGAATAAAAATGAAAATTTTGCGATTATCACTTTTCTTTTAATAAAATTATATGAAATAAAATGAACTTTTTAAACAAACAATATACGCAGGAAGGTCTGAAGTTAGCACTTCCTGTAATGCTGACACAGGTTGGACAAGTTTCTGTAAACTTGTTCGATAACATTATCGTTGGTAAACTTTTAGGGGCTCAGGCTTTGGCTTCTGTATCTTTGGGAAATGCATTATTCTTTTCCATTTTCGTACTGGCCTTAGGATTTTCTTTCGCCATTCCGCCTTTGGTTTCGGAAGCTAATTCTCAGAAAAAACACGATGTAATTAATTCTGTTTTCAGACACGGATTTGTCATTAATCTCGGAATCGGAACATTACTGATGATTATTTTGTTATGCGGACTTCCATTGATTTATCATATGGATCAGCCTAAAGAAATTATCCCGAATACAATAAGTTTCCTTAGCATAATGGCATTTACAATGATCCCGTTTATGATGTTCCAGACTTTGAGAGAAGTTTCGGAAGGTTTGTCGTTTACAATTGGGGTAACCAAAGCCACCATTATTGCAAACATAATTAATATCGTCCTGAACTATGTCTTCATAAAAGGGATGTTTGGATTACCGGCAATGGGCGTTCAGGGTTCTGCATTAGCAACCTTGATTGCCAGAATATTTATGGTGGTTTTCTTGTATTTTGTTTTGGTAAAAGAGCCCAAAACAAGACGTTACATTAAAGAATTCTCTCTGAAAATCAGTCTTTTCACAAAGGAGATGTTCAACAAAATGTTCAAGCTTGGCTTACCTACAGCTCTTCAAATGTTCTTTGAGGTAACCGCTTTTGCCGCTGCTGCTTTCATTTGTGGATTGATAAGCTCTACGGATATTGCTTCGCATCAGATTGCGTTATCTATGGCTTCGTTTACATTCAATCTTTGTATTGGATTCAGTGTGGCTTCTACGGTTATGATTGGTAATAAAATGGGTGTTAAAGACTTTGACGGATTGAGAAAAATCGGGATTAATAATTTCAAATTAACCTTAATTTATATGGGCTTCTGTGGATTGATGTTTATTCTTTTCAGAAATGTTCTGCCCCACTTTTTCACAAAAGAAAGCGATGTTCTGGTCATCAACTTAGCTTCTAAACTGATGATTATTGCCGCACTTTTCCAATTGTCAGACGGAATTCAGGTGACAGCTTTAGGTTGTCTCAGAGGGATTCAGGATGTGAAAATCCCGAGTGTCATTACATTCTTAGCTTATTGGGTTTTCACAATTCCGGTTGGTTATCTTCTTTGTGTGACTTTGAAAATGGGAGCATTTGGAATGTGGATTGCGCTGGGAATCGGATTGACGATTTCTGCGATTCTTTTAGTGATTAGGTTTTTGAGGTTGAGCAAGAGGAAAGCTTTAGCTAATAATGGGGAATTAATTGCTAAATGATTCTTCATAAATCCCTCGCAGATTTAGCAAATTTTGCAGATTCCTTTTTTTAAATATCTGCTTTATCTGCCTAATCTGTGAGACTACTTTCACCAAAGTCAATTCATTAAGCTGATTATAATTTGTGACTTTACGTGAAAAACCTATTTTAAATTTTTAAATTTGCAACACAAAATTTCGAAATGAATATTAAACAAAATATACAGTCAAAAATAACCGAAATCATCGCTCAGCTCTACGGAATCGAAGGCGTAACGCTAGAAGTCCAGAAAAATAAAACCGAGTTTGAGGGAGATTTCACCATCGTTATTTTTCCTCTGGTGAAACAGGCGAAAAAAAGTCCGGATGTTATCGGAAACGAATTGGGTGAAGAAGTAAAAAATCAAATTGATTTTGTTAAAAACTTCAACGTGGTAAAGGGTTTTCTTAATTTGAAAATCAAAGATCAATTATTCGCTGAACAATTATCTGAAATCAGTAATGATTTTGATAACATAACGCCGAAAAATCAAACGGTAATGGTGGAATATTCTTCGCCAAACACCAACAAACCGCTCCATTTGGGACACATTAGAAATAATCTTCTCGGTTTTTCTGTTGCCGAAATTCTGAAAGCGGACGGCTATAATGTTATCAAATCTCAAATCATCAACGACCGTGGGATTCATATCTGCAAATCTATGTTGGCTTGGGAGAAATTCGGGAACGGAGAAACGCCGGAATCTACTGGCTTGAAAGGCGATAAATTGGTCGGAAACTATTACGTAGAATTTGATAAATTATATAAATCCGAAATCAAGGCAATGGTTGCTGACGGCATCGACGAAGAAACAGCGAAAAAACAAGCGCCATCTATCATTGAAGCGCAGGAAATGCTTTTGAAATGGGAACAAAACGACCCGGAAGTTCGCAAACTTTGGAAAATGATGAACGAATGGGTTTATGCAGGATTTAATCAAACTTATTCCAGATTGGGCGTTAATTTTGACCAGGTTCAGTATGAGAGCAATACTTATATTCTTGGAAAAGATTTGATTCAGAAAGGTTTACAAGATGGGATTCTTTATAAAAAAGAGGACGGTTCTGTTTGGTGCGACCTGACAGACGAAGGACTTGACCAAAAATTGTTGCTGCGTTCTGACGGAACTTCGGTTTATATGACTCAGGATTTGGGAACAGCTGTGGAGCGTTTCAAAGATAATGATATTCAAAAACTAATTTACACTGTTGGAAATGAGCAAGATTATCACTTCCAGGTTCTTTTCAAAATTTTGAAAAAATTGGGCTACGAATGGGCTGACCAGCTTTATCATTTATCTTACGGAATGGTAGAATTACCGGAAGGAAAAATGAAATCCCGTGAAGGAACAGTGGTTGACGCTGATGATTTGGTTCAGGAAATGTATCAAACTGCAAAGGAAAAATCACAGGAATTGGGCAAGTTAGAAAATTTGAGTGATGAAGAGAAAGAGCGTTCTTATGAAACTGTTGGATTGGGTGCTTTGAAATATTTTATCCTGAAAGTCGATCCGAAGAAAAAAATGCTTTTCAATCCTGCAGAAAGTATTGATTTTAATGGAAATACAGGACCTTTTATTCAATATACTTATGCGAGAATTCAGTCGCTTTTGGCTAAGGCTGATTATTCTGCCAAAGAAGATTTGGGGACATATCTTCCGAATGAAAACGAGAAGGATTTGATTATGCTTTTGTCCGAATCCAAAGATGTTGTGAGCAAAGCTGCGGAATCTCTAAGTCCGGCTCTGGTTGCAAATTATGTTTATGAATTAGTAAAAGCTTACAACTCTTTCTACCAAAACAATCCAATCTTGAATCAGGATGATGAGCAGGCAAAACAATTCCGTCTTCAGTTGTCTGACCTGGCTGGAAAAACAATTAAGAAATCGTTATCTATGTTAGGAATTAATGTAGTGAATAGAATGTAAAATTCGCTTTTAAATAAATTAAAACTCTGCTTTTGGGCGGAGTTTTTTTTGTTTCTACTCTTCCCTAACTGTATATTTTTCAAGAATATAATAAGTAAGCGGACGCAGATCACTTCCGTTTTCCGGATTGATTCCATTATCTGTAAAAAACTCTACTTCGTTCTGATACTTAGAATACCAAATATTTTTAATAGAACTAATTGTATCAGGCTGAGTTATCTTTTTGAAATTAGCCACTTTTTTAGGATCAATTGCAATTAAATTATTTTTAGTCTGATTACAATCTTCCGGAACATATTCTTTTCCATTCCAATACATACACTGCTTCGTTGCAGCTAATAATCCTAACCTATTTCGATTAGTTTCTATTTCTGGTTTCTTTTTATCTGCTTTATACATTTTATTTCCAACAAACAAACCGCCACAAAGAATTGCCCCAACGATTCCTAAGTTGCTATGTTTAGTCAAAAATTCCGGAATATTAAAAATAGGATTATTAGTTACTGTAATAAATATTTTAGAAAATTTCTCTGAAATCGATTCTTCATCATCGTTAATACTAACCTTTACTGTTGTTGACTCGCCAGTCGTTTTTGTTAATGTATAGTTCTTACAAAAATCATCGTAATCTTTATATCCCACATATTTACTTAATTGGTCCAATGTAATACCATCAATATAACGATCCTTATTTTTTTGAACTAAATCTGTATAATACCTTTCAAACATCTTATCTGTTTTTGCAGATCCAAATAAACCTTCAAAATGAGTACTAAGATATCCGGCAAGATAATTTTTGCTGACATTTTCTTTTCTCAACTCTTTTTCTGCTTGCTCAAAAGCTGTTTTAACTAAAGTTTTCTTCTTTTCATACATATACTTTAATTGAAGAATTAATTCCGTGTCCAAATTAGACAAATCCCTGTCTGAAAAATTACGGTTTTCCATAAAAATGATACAATCCATGTCCAAATCGTGTCCAGCTTCTGTCTAGGAAAAAAGACCCTATTTGATTGAAATTTGTAATCAGAAATCAGTGATAAACAAAACCTTACAAAAACAAAGTTACAAAACTGGTTTCAAAAAACAACCTGATAAGACGGAGGACAATCTCTGACTTGGGAAGCAGAAATTTCTCTTCCGTTTTTGAAGGTTACTTCCCAAAAATTTAAGAAGCGCTTCTTTTTTCAAAACTGTGTAAACCTGCTCGTGATCTGTTTCGCGGGGAAGAACACGAATGTCAATTTTTAAATTTTTAAAACAATGCTAAACTTACTTTTAATATTATTAGGATTGATTTCAAATCCTTCAGACTCGAATAATACGTATAATTGTGGAAGCGACGGGAATACTACTACAGCTTCAGCACCACAACCAAATCCAGGTGATACGGGTGGAGATGAAGGACATACTCCGAGAAAATAATTATTAAGGCAGTAAACGTTTACTGCCTTTTTGTTATATTTAAAAATTTCAACAAATGATACAATTACTTTTAATTTTATTAGGATTGGTTTCAAATCCTTCTAATCAAATTTCAACCAATGACGGAAATTCCACTATCTCAACCCAACAGTCTCTTGTGGGCGATACGGGTGGAGAAGATGGACATATCCCAATTAAAAAATAATTTATTTTAATAAGCGAAATTATATAGTTTCGCTTATTTTTTTTAATTTCGGGATAAACTAATAATCTTGAAAAGTTATATTTTTTTTCTATTTGTATTCATTTATTCTTGTTCAGAGAAAACATTTTCCGATACAAAACCTGTCAATAATTTTTACGAAAAAGCTTGGGAATATCTTGACAAAAGAGAAAACATAAACGCTTTTATTGAGTTTGAAAAAGCAAAAGATTATTTTCTGAAAGAAAGAGACAGCTTTGGAATAGGAAAATGTTTAATGAATATGGCAATCATTCAAGAGAAAATGGGAGATGGTTTTGGCAGTCAGGAAACTGCTATAAATGCTTTATCTTATTTTAATGAGAAAAATATTGGCCATCAAGATTATCTATCAACAAACTATAACACTTTAGGAATTACGGCCAGCAAATTAAAAAACTATAATAATGCTGTAAAATTCTATAAAAAGGCATTGAGTTTTACCACAAATCTACAGGACAAAATAATTTACCAAAATAATTTAGCAAATAATTACACCAAGAATAAAAATTATCATCAAGCCATAAAGATATTCAGTAATACGTTAAAAATTGACAATCATAAAGATGTTAATTATGCAAGAACATTAACAAATTTAGCAAAAACAAAATGGCTTCAAAACCCCAGTTATAATCCAGTTACAGATTTTCAGAAAGCATTAAAAATTAGACTAAAAGAAAAAGACCTATGGGGATTGAATTCGAGTTATGCACATCTAGCAGATTATTATTCAAATAATAAAACGGATTCAGCATTATTTTATGCTAAAAAAATGTATTCTGTTGCCAAAGAATTAAAAAGTCCGGATGATCAGATTGAAGCTTTACAAAAATTAATTTTTCTAGAAAATCCTCAAAACTCAAAAAGATATTTTACCGTTTATCAAAAACTAAATGATAGTCTTCAAACCGCAAGAAATAAAGCTAAGAATCAATTTGCTCTCATCCGATATGAAACTGAAAAAAACAAAGCTGATTTTCTGAAGGCAAAAGCTGAAAGTGCCGAGCGACAAAATCATATTATTCAGCAATATATTGTGATTGGCATCGTAATATCATTATTGATTTTATCAACTTATATATTCAAAAGAAGACAGAAAAGACTTCAGCAAGAAAAACTCTTAGAAGTAAAAAACACAGAACTAAAAATCTCCAAAAAAGTCCACGACAAAGTTGCCAACAGAATTTATCAATTGATGTCACAAGTTGAAAATACAGAAATAATTGATAAAGATTCTCTTCTGTTCGGATTGGAAAATGCGTACGAAACTTCCAGAGATATCTCTTATGAAAATAAAGACATCAACGAAAATCAAAGTTTTTCTGAACAGCTTTATAATATGCTGAATTCTTATTCTTCAGACGCTGTGAAATTTATTCCCATCGGAAATAATGAAAAACTCTGGGAAGGTGTCAGTTTTCAGAATAAAACAGAAATTTACCTGGTTCTTCAGGAATTGATGACGAATATGAAAAAGCATAGCCAAGCGAATATCGTTTCCATTAAATTTTCTAAAGACAATTCGAGAATAAATATCTCATATACAGACAATGGAATAGGAATTAAGAAACTTTCTCCAAAAAATGGTCTGCAAAATATGGAAAACCGTATTAATGCTATCAAAGGAACAATTATTTTTGACACAGAAACAAATAATCTATTGAAAATCAACATTTCATTTCCAGTCTAAAATAATACCTATGTTTACAAAAATTCTTATTGCCGAAGATTACGAAAGTTCTAATATATCTGTCCAAAAAGCATTAGAAGACTTAAAAATTGCCAATCCAAAATATGTAAATTATTGCGATGATGCATTTAGCAGAATCAAAATGAGTTTACAAGAAAACAATCCCTTCGAACTACTGATTACAGACCTTTCCTTTGATGAGGATCACAGAGAACAGAATCTTAAAAATGGTCAACAGCTTATTTCTGCAGCAAGAGAACTTCAACCAAATCTGAAAATTATTGTTTTCTCCGTTGAAAAAAAGGAAGTTATTATTGAGAAACTTTTCAAGGAACAGCAAATCAATGGTTATGTAAAAAAAGGCAGAGAAGACGTCAAAGATTTGAAAAAAGGAATAAGAGCGGTTTATAACAATGAAAAATATATTTCTTATGATTTGAAAACGAACAGCTCTGAAAGAAATTCTTTCGAATTCTCTGAATATGACATTCTAATCGTTTCTTTATTAGCTAACGGCATTCTCCTTAAAAACATACCTGATTATTTGAAAGAAAATAACATCAAACCGGCAAGCATGAGCGCTGTTGAAAAAAGATTAAAAGAAATTAAAGAATCTTTGGATATCAATAGCAACGAACAGTTGATTGCTTTTTGCAAAGATTTTGGGATTATCTAATCTACTATAATAATCACTTTTAATTAAAAACTTTCAAATTGATTTTGAAAGTTTTTTTGTTTTTACGGATTTCCGTAAAAAAAGAATTTGAGACAGGGCTACTTTTGGATTGTTAAACAAGTAAAAAAATAACAATGGGAAAATTCATAATTACAAAAAGAAAAGACGGAGAATATCAATTCAATTTGAAAGCTGGTAACGGAGAAATCATCCTAACAAGTGAAGGTTACAACACAAAAGCTGGCTGTAAAAACGGAATAGAATCCGTAAAAATTAATTCACAAATCGATTCAAGATTTGAAAGAAGAACTTCGACAAACTATAAAGATTACTTTGTTCTGAAAGACGGGAATGGAGAAATAATAGGCAAAAGTCAATTATATTCTACAAAACAAGGAATGGAAAACGGAATTGCTTCTGTAAAACAAAATGCACCAGTCGCAGAAACTATTGACGAAACAAATTAATAACTATGGAACTCAAATTAAAACTAGAGCAACTGCATCAACGTGTCAATGGACTCAAAGACCAAATACAAACCGAAGAAGCAACAAAAACAGCTTTTGTAATGCCTTTTATCCAGATTCTTGGTTATGATATTTTCAATCCTACAGAAGTAATCCCGGAATTCATTGCGGACATTGGAACCAAGAAAGGCGAGAAAGTAGATTTTGTTGTAAAGAAGGATAACGAACCAATTCTAATTATAGAGTGTAAAAGTTGGAAAGAAAATGCGGATGCGCACAATTCTCAGCTTCATCGGTATTATCACGTTTCCAAAGCCCGATTTGGAGTTTTGACTAATGGAATCATTTACAATTTCTACACTGATTTGGAGAAGCCAAACATTATGGATGAAAAACCATTTTTCACAATCAATCTTGATGATTTGAAAGACAGTTCCATCAAAGTTCTTGAGAGTTTTACAAAGTCAGGTTACAACCTTGAATCGATTTTGGACTCTGCGGAAGCTCTGAAATATATCAAAGCCATAAGAAAAGAATTCGAAAAAGAAATTGAAACCCCTTCTGATGAAATCGTAAGATTATTGGTCAATCGATTTTTTGAGAGACCACTAACAGCAAATAGAATGGTTGCTTTTAAAGAATATACCAAAAGAGCTTTAAGCCTATCAATTTCAGAATCTATTAGTTCCCGTTTAAAATCTGCTTTGGTTATTAATGATAATATCGAGACAGAAAAAACAACTGTTTCTACGACAAACATTGATCAGAATAATGAGACTTCAAAAGTTATCACTACAGATGAAGAATTAGAAGCTTTTCAAATTGTAAAAGCCATTTTACGCGAGAAGATCTCTGCTGAAAGAATTGCTTACAGAGACACACAATCTTATTTCGGGATTCTGTTGGATGACAATAATAGAAAGCCAATTTGCAGATTTCATTTCGGAGCTAATAGAAAATTAATTGAGTTATTCCATAACGGGAAAGATTCTGGAGAGAAAATGAATCTTGGTTCTCTAGACGAGATTTATAATCACAGAAGCGAACTTCATCAAACCATTGAAAATTATAATTAAACGACTATGAAAAAACTACTTTTTACTTTATTGACATTAGGATTATTAATCCCAACAACTTACGAAGCTTCAGCAAAAAATTATTCAAATACAGAATTTTTTGCTAAAAGACAGAAGAAGAAAAAATCTTCTAAAAAGAAAAAAACATCAAAATCGTACTCAAAGAAAAATAGCTGTACATACAACGGTTATCCGTTAGAAGTGGGACCAAGAGGCGGATGCTATTATTGGTCAGGAAACAGCAAAGAATATGTGGACAGAAGCTACTGTTCAGGATGTAATTAGGTTTTTAACACTTTAGAATTTGACTATGAAAAAAATAATTTTATTTTTTATAATCTGTTTATCATTTAATTCCTGTTCTAGAAGCGGAGATTCAGATGGAGATTCAAACAGAAGATGTACTTATAATGGACACACATTATATGTAGGAGAAAAAGGTGGCTGCTATTATTTATCCTCTGGCGGAAATAAGGAATATGTAGACAAGAGCTATTGCTCAGGATGTAATTAGCGATGGAAGCAAATAATTCTAAAAATTTCAAACGATTAGAAATTATCTACAAAACTTTTTTTTCTTTTTGTGCACTTTGCTGTTTTTTCGCTATTCTTCCTTTGCCACTATCATATTACACATTTCTTAGAATCATCGTTTTCATTGCATCAGGAATTGTGGTTTATTATTTCGGGAGACAGAAAGAATATCATTGGTTAATTGTTTTCGGAATCATCTTGATTTTATTCAATCCGATTTTTCCCATTCATCTTTATCTCAAAAGTCTCTGGATTCCGATTGACATTGTAACGGGGATTTTATTCTTGCTACTGGTCGTCATCAGATTAAAAAAGAAAGAACCACCTCAGGAAATCATCCCGGAAAAACCGACTCCAAAAAAAACATTCAGCAGGGACAGAATCATTAGAACTTCATCAAAAAACAATAATAACAATGAATGAAATTATAGAACCAACCGAAAACCTTAAAGCCCATTTTTTAAGGCTTTATCAAATGGCACTTTGTGATGACAATTTTAGTCCACTTGAACTGAAAGCGCTTTACAAATCGGCCGAAGAAAGAGGGATATCTCCTAAAAAATTAGACGAAATCCTTTTGAATCCTATCAATTCAAAAATCGTGATACCTGAAAATATCGAAGAAAAAATCGATTATCTCTACGATTTAACAGTAATGATCTGGGCTGATGGAATTGTTTCTTCCAACGAGAGAACTTCCTTGGAAAAATACGTCCTGATGTTCGGATTTATGGAAGAAAATGTATTACAAATCGTGGATTATCTCATAGATTCTGTAAAAGAAGGAAAAAGTAAAACTGACATTTTTAACGATTTAAAAAACTAAATTATGACCAGTAATATCAAAAACATTTTCAGGCTGAAACCTGTTGCAGTTGAGAAAGAAGAATCTCTTCTTAAAATTGTAGAAACCAACAACAATGGAGAAATAACGGAGGAAAGCAGAAAGAGAACCTACCACGAATCTGGTTATAGAGATAGCTCTCGCAACAATGGAAACCACACCGCTTTATCGATTTGTCTGGACGCCATCTATTCCAAATTTCAGAATGAGGAAAAAGAATTGGCTGACAAACAAAATAAACTGAAAGAGCCTTACATCAACGAGCAAAAAAATAAAGAAACCGAAATCAAAGGTCTTACCATTTCTCTCGATAATAAGGAAGAGCAAATCAAAGAAATTCAGCAAAACGTTGACACAGTTAAGGATAAAATTGAAACTTTGAAATTCGAAATTAATGATATTCCGAAAAATCCGGAACAGTATCAGATCAATGCAAGCAAAGGCGCTTCTACAAAATTTTGGATTGGGCTATTGCTCTTGATTCCAATCAGTTTATACCTGTTTACATTTTATATTTCAACTTCCTTCTCGGCGTTCTTTAAAACATTTGACCCGAATGTGAGCATTATGCAAAGTGTTTTAGATGCACAAGCATTCAACAAGGCTTGGGATGAAGGTCTGTTGGAAGGTGCTTTTGTGACTTTGATTCCGTTTGTTTTCCTCGGTTTAGGTTACTTGATTCATATGTTTGGAGAAAACAAAAACTGGCTGAATTATGTAAAAATGTTCCTGCTTTTTGTGGTGACTTTCGTTTTCGATGCCATTCTTGCTTATGAAATCGAATCTAAAATCTATGAACTTAATAAAACTTTCGATTCTCCACCTTTTGATTTGTCGATTGCTTTTACGAAGAATCAGTTTTGGGGAATCATTTTCGCCGGATTTGTGGTCTATATTATTTGGGGATTGGTTTTCGATTTCATTATGAAAGAACATAAAGAAAAAGATAAAATCAAACACGAGCAAATCAAAAAACAAAAAGACATTCTTGTTCATCAGGACCGCATTACAGGATTTGAAAAACAAATGGAAGAAATCAAAAACGGTATTGCAAGCATCAAAGAATTAATCATCAAAGCCCGAGGAAGAATCGAAGAACTCCAAAATATTATTGATGGCGTTATCATTCCTACCAAAGAATACAAATCTTATGCTTCGGAATATGTCCAGGGCTGGATTACATTTATTGGTGAAAAATTAGCTGTTTCTCATCCTGTAAAGCAAGAAATGATAGAGGAATGCAAAAATCAATACAATTATAATCTGAACAAAGTCGGCGCCAATTCTGACAGCCAAAACTCTGTTTACGTCTCTGTTTTATAAACTAATATTATGAAAAAAATATATTACTTATTAATTGTTTCATTATTTTTTATTCAATGTAAAAAAAGTGAACCAAAAATTGATGATGGTGGAAAAATCAATGATTCGATTGCCAATAGCAAGAACTTAAATGTTAGTATTCTCATCGACCTTTCTGATAGAATCAACCCGGAAAAATACCCAAACCCATCAATGGAATATTATCAACGGGATTTGGAATACATCAAAGCGATCAAAAACGGTTTTATTGACCACGTTAAAAGTAAAAAAGTAATGCAACTGAATGACCAGATGCAGATATTCTTCAATCCAGAACCTTCCGATTCCAAAATCAACGACTTTGCAAAGCAGCTGAAAGTTTCATTTGATAAGAATACTTCTAAAGAAATTATCAATCTCATTGATGAAAAATATTCTACCCTGCCTGAAAAAATTTACCAGTCAGCAATTCAGGACAAACAATATGTCGGTTCCGATATCTGGGGATTTTTCAAAAATAAGGTCAATGATTATTGCATCAAAGACAAACATAGAAACATTCTTTTTATTTTAACAGATGGTTATATGTTCCACAAAGATTCTAAATTCACAGAAAATGAAAAAACCTCTTATCTCACGCCAGAATTGGTAAAATCCTTAAAGTTGAATACTTCCGATTTCAAAACTAAAATCACTGACAAGGGCCTCGGATTTATCAAAGCCAATGATAAACTCACTAATCTGGAAATTGTAGTTCTAGGAATCAATGCGGAAAAGGGAAATCCATTCGAAGGTGATATTATCAAAACCTATTGGGACAATTGGCTGAAAGAAATGAATGTAGCTAAATATCAGGTTAAAGATGCTGATTTACCGACAAATCTTGAACCTATAATTAAAAATGTAATTCTGAATAAATAAAACATATTTCTTTTATTCTTGAATGAGTTTTCAAAATATTGAAAACTCATTTTTTTACTTCAATACTAATATTACAAAAAAAATAACCAACTGAAATTCAGTTGGTTATTTAGTTACGATGTAGACCCACAGGGATTCGAACCCCGACAGGCGGTACCAAAAACCGAAGTGCTACCGTTACACCATGGGTCTGTCGTTTATTGTGGTGCAAATGTACAGCTTTTTTTTTAAGTTCCAAATTTTCTTCGAAAAAAAATGCATAATTTTATAAAATAATTTTTCACACATCCCAATGTTAATCGACCTTTCCAAAGCATCACCAATCAGCCAAACCTCATCTAATGAATTTGAAACCAAAGTTTTAGACTTCATAAAAGAATGGTTTTCGGAGTCAAAAACAGTGAAAATTCAGAGTTCTGGTTCTACCGGAATTCCAAAAGTTTTTGATATCGAAAAATCAAAAATGTTGAACTCGGCGGAAATGACTTGTGATTTTTTAGGTTTGAAAGAAGGTAATCTGGCTCTACTTTGTCTTCCGATTGAATATATCTCGGGAAAAATGATGGTCGTAAGAAGTATTTCGAGAAAACTAAAACTGAAAATAGCACCAACTTCTATTAATCCGTTAGAAAATATCCTTGAGGAAATTGACTTTTGTGCAATGACGCCTCTACAGGTTGAAAATTCTCTGGACAAAATTCAATTGATTAAAAACTTAATTATTGGCGGTGCATCAGTTTCTGAAACTTTAAAGCAAAAAATCTCCCAAACTCTAACATCCTCAAACTCTCAAACCAAAATATTTGAGACTTACGGAATGAGCGAGACACTGTCTCACATTGCTTTAAAACAGATTTATCCAAATCAGGAAGATTGGTTTAAAATTTTTGATGGCGTGGATATTTCTCTGGATGAAAGAGGCTGCCTGAAAATATTTGCTCCAAAACTGAATTCGGAAGTTTTGCAGACCAATGATTTGGTGGAGATTAATGCGAAAAATCAATTCAGATTTCTGGGAAGAATTGATAATGTGATCAATTCCGGAGGTGCAAAGATTTTCCCCGAAGAATTAGAAAAATTAATCAAACAAAACATTCCCAATGAAGTTGTTTTCCTCGGAATTGAACATGAAAAACTCGGACAAAAATTAATCCTCATAATCGAAGGAGAAAATAATGAACACTTAAAATCTAAAATTTATAATCTAAAATTTGAAAAATCGTTTCATAAGCCAAAAGAAATTATTTTTGTAGAACAAATCCCAAGAACGCCCAACGGAAAAGTGAATCGTCTTGAATTAAAAAAATTGATTGTCAACCAATGAAAGATTTTTCTACCGAAATCAGTTACAAAACATCCCGCTCTTCCGGAGCTGGCGGACAAAATGTGAATAAGGTGGAAACAGCCGTGACAGCTATGTGGAACGTAATGGAAACCCAATTTTTCTCTTTTGATGAAAAGCTGAGAATCTCGGAAAAACTGAAAAACAGAATCAATTCTGAAGGTCTCCTTCAAATGACCTCATCGGAGAGCAGAACTCAGCTTCAAAACAAAAAAATCGTGACTGAGAAAATGCTGGAACTGGTTGAAAAATCACTCTTTGTTCCCAAGAAACGACTGGCTACAAAACCTTCAAAAGGTCAAATCCAAAAACGTATCGACAACAAAAAGAAATTGTCTGAGAAGAAAGAGAATCGAAAATTCAGGTTTTAAAATCCGAAAGCTTTTCTATTTCCTGATTAATTCTCTGAGTATATTCATATTGTTTCTCACGAATTCTTCCGTGATTAGTTACCGTTTCATAATCCTGCTGATAATCCTTGTAATCATCATAAATATTAGTGTAATACTTTTGAAGTGTTTTAGCATCTATCGTTTTGTTGCTGATTAATTTTCTAAATCTTCTTGCAAACAATTCAGCAATATCAAAATGACTCTGCTCGTGCATTAGAATCAAATCCGTTTTGTAGTCATTATGTGCCCAAGATTTGGAAGGCACAAAAAAAGATTCAATCTTAACTTCTTTGGAAGTGAATTTTTTGGTTGGACTGTTCAACAAATAGGAAATTCCGCAAAAGGTTGTCGCGGCGGCTTTGGAAGTATTCGGTTGCGTTTTCGATTGGAAATCTTCCCAAATCAACTTTCGGTTTTCATTCCAAAAAATCTTATCCTGAGCATTTGTCAATCCAATGATAAACAGAAAAATAAGTGCTAAAAATGGTCGTAACATATCTCTTAGATGTTTTTTTTCAATTAATGTTAATTTATTTCCACAAAAAATGTATTTTTACCTCCCTCATTTTAAAAAATGGAAAAAGAGATAAAAATCAACTTTGAAGTTATCCCGAGTTACGAACAACTCAACGATATAGAAAAAACACTTTTTGATAAAGCTAAAACCATTCGTGAACAAGCTTACGCGCCTTACTCCCATTTTTTTGTTGGTTGTGCGCTTCTTTTGGAAAACGGCGAAATAATCACAGGAAGTAACCAGGAAAACGCCGCATATCCTTCCGGTTTGTGTGCTGAGAGAACGACTATTTTTTGGACTTCGGCAAATTATCCAGATGTGAAAATCAAAAAAATATTTGTGATTGGCGGACCAGAAGATGCTTTAAGTTCCATTCCAATTCCACCTTGCGGCGGCTGCAGACAATCTATCCTGGAATATGAAGCTAAGCAAAAAGAAAAAATCGAAATCTATTTTGCCGCACCAAACGGAGAAATCATCAAAACAAAATCTATCCGAGACTTGTTGCCTTTCTCATTTGACGGAAGCTTTTTGTAATTTTTAGGCGCAACAAGCTGGTGGCTTCGGTAGAACATCCCAACCTGCTGTCCACTATATCTTTTTTGTCATTGCGAACAACGTGAAGCAATCTGTTCAACTTTTCAACAATCGCAATAACAAAAAAGGATGCCGTTCCCATCAGGGCTAAGTTGACATTTTGTATTTCTTTTCAACAATTAAAATTTCAACAATTAAAATCTCGCGAACTTGGCAGATTACGCGGATTTTACATCAAAAACAAATCTGCAAGATTAGCTTAATCTGCGAGAATAATTTTCTTTGATAATTATCTCTGTTTATAAATTCATCTAAACGATTTAAGCAATACCTAATAAAATCGAAAAACCCATTCAGAATCCTGAAAGGGCTTTTCTTTTAAAATGTAGATATGGATATGAAAATTTGGTTATTAGTTTTTAATCACTTTCTGAGTAGTTTTTCTACCATTTTCCAATTGGATTTCTACAACATAAACACCTTTCTCCAAATGTGAGAAGTCAATTGTAGAATCTGATATCAGTTTTGCATTTACATTTTGCCCTGCAAGATTGTAAACCTTATGAGTTTTGATTTTACTTGTTGATTTTATATTCAACATATCTTTCACAGGATTTGGATAGATAGAAACTATTGTATTTTTAACATCTGCAACACCTAAAACAGTTAATTCTGTTTCCTGAGATTTATCCGAATACTTCTTCGCAGCATCAATAGATTTTACACTCCAGAATATTTTGGAAGGTAAATTAGTTTTGTCCAAATACCAGCTTTTTGTCGTCACAATATATTTTGCGATGTCAGCTTTTCCGGTTTCTGAACCTACAGATAATTCATATTGAAGAGAGTTTTCCGGTGTTTTATCATCCGTTGCTCCGGACCAAGTGAACTTGATTTTACCGTCACTATCTGTTGCAGTTAAAATGGTTGGTGCATTTGGTTTTTGATTCGTGACTGTTGTTTTATTTTTGAATAATTTGGTGTAAGGCAACAAATCTTCATCAGCCCAATCAAAACCATTGGCTAGAATATCAAGATTCCCGTCGTTATCATAATCAAATACAGCTAAAGTTCCTTGGCTTCCCAAATTGTAAAGGTTCGCATTTTCATCTTTCTCAAATTTCTGAAGTTGAGGATTGTAAAGGAAAATTTTAGAATAGGATTCATAATCATTATCTCCAATGACAACAAAATCATAATATCCATCATTATTGAAATCACCGACTTCTACTCCACCACCAGACAATCCTTCGTCCTCGATTTTATTTTCAGTAAAATTTCCTTGGCCATCGTTAATGAAAACCGCCAGATATGGGTCATAATTTTCATCCTGACCTGCAACTACGAAATCCTGAAAACCATCACCGTTGAAATCCGCAAAAGACATTTTGCTGTCACTCACTGCTGGAAGTTCAGACTTCTGAACTAAATTTCCATTTTCATTAATATAAACAGAGAAAGTTCCTTCATAACCGGCATTATATCCATTGACAATTAAATCCAGTTCGTTATCATTATTAACATCAATCACTTTGAAACTTCCGTTTTGTGTTCCTGCCGCCCAAGCTGTATTTTTCTGAAAACCATTTGAATTATTAAGATATAAATCTAATTCGTGTGTAAAACCAACGCCTTCGACATACTGCGTTCCGTTAACTGCATAATCCTGTTTCCCATCGTGATTGAAATCGAAAACATCCAAACCTCCATAGATTTTTCCGGCTGCATTATCCATCAAAGTGAAACCAGAGCCTGTATTTTTCCATCGGTATTGCTGATAATTCACGGTGTCTTTATAACTTAATCCTGTGGTGATAACGTCCAGAAACCCATCATTATCAAAATCAATAAATTTAACCGCACTCAAGTGAACCGAATTGTCTCCAAATTCCTGAACGGAAGAGAAAGTTCCATTGGTATTTTTGTAAAGACTATTGGAAGTTGAATCCACATTAGTATCTCCGTCAGAGTCTATCGCGCCAGTGAAGAATATATCCTGAAATCCGTCATTATCAACATCTGCAACTGCTGCTGCAGAATAGAAATAATTTTTAAGATTGGGCTGAGAGATTTCTTCAAAACTTTGTGCGTTGCTAATCATAGCCGATAACAGAAAAACAGAAATGTAAAACTTTTTCATAATATTTATTTAGAATAATTAAAAATTACTTCACAAAAATATAGACTTAGCCTTACCAAAAACTATTTTGGAATATGATATTTATCTTGTTTTTGGGAAAATTAACCTGGGTTCAGAGAATAAGAATTATGAAATTTCAAAAATTCTACTCTCTTCATTGATGCGTCTCACAACGTTTTCTGTTCGTTCTTTGTGTGTGTCCGTAATGAAAATCTGTCCGAAACTTTCCTTATTTACCAATTCAATTAATTGAGAAACTCTGGTGTCATCCAGCTTATCAAAAATATCGTCTAAGAGGAGAATCGGAGACTTTCCTGTCAGTTCTTTGATTCGGTTGATTTGAGCAAGCTTTAACGAAATTAAAAATGATTTCTGTTGACCCTGTGAGCCTATTTTCTTGATTGAACTCCCATTCATTTCGAAAATCAAATCGTCTTTATGAGTTCCTTTGGAAGTGTAAGTTAAAGCTCTGTCTTTATCAATAGAGTTTGATAAAAGTTCTTTGAAAGTATTATCAAAAAGATGAGATTCATAAATCACGTTTACGATTTCCTTTCCACCGGAAATGATTTCATAAAAATGCTGAACGATTGGATTCAGTTTTTCAACAAACTCTTTTCTTCTCTCGAAAATCCTTGTTCCGAAATTTGAAATTGGGTCATCATAAATCTCCAAAGAATCTTTATCAAACGTTCTGTTCTTCGCGAAATATTTTAACAAAGCATTTCTCTGCTGAATGGTTTTCTGATACTGAATCAAATCAAAAAGATAAGAAGAATCGGTTTGGGAAATCATCGCATCCAGAAACTTTCTTCGGCTTTCTCCAGAATCGGAAATCAAATTGGAATCGTAAGGCGAAATCATCACACTTGGTAAATAACCAATGTGGTCAGCTAATCTGTCGTAGCTTTTATCATTCTTTTTAATGACTTTTTTAGACTCTTTTGGCTGAAGAATTTTAATAATGTCTTCTTTTTCTTCATTTTGTATTTCGGATTCAATCACGAAGAAATCTTCGTCAGATTTCACATTATTAAGGTCAGAATTTCCAAGGAAACTTTTTCCAACAGACAAATAATGAAGCGCATCCAGAACATTAGTCTTTCCTACTCCATTATTTCCTACAAAACAATTGATTTGAGGAGAAAATTCGAAAGCTCTTTCCGAGTGGCTTTTGAAATTGATGAGTGAAAGTTTGTTGACAATCATTTACTTGAAATTCTTTACTAATTTTAATAAGTCAGCGGGGTCTTTTCTTGTATCCCAAATAAAAAGAATTTCAACAGAGTCATCTTTTATTTTATATAGAATATAATAATCTTTAATGAGTTTTCCACGATAAACATTGTCCGAAATAGAAATGCCCGAATGAGGAAAATCTGCAATTTGTTGAGCGGAAGTTTCAAACAAAATATTCAGTTTTTGTGAATAGCGTTTAGATTTATTTCTCTGTATCCAATATTTCAAAATCTCTTTTCGGATTTCCATTGCAACTGGCGACCAAATTAATCTTTTAGCCATTCTTCAAAATATGAATTTACTTCTTCATTGGTAAAAGTTTGCCCATTCTTAATTTGTTCTTCGCTAATTTTTAGAATATCTAAAATTTCAGCAGGTAATTTTACTTCCTCTTCTTTAAAATAGTTTTCAACTTCCTCTTCAGTCATCGGTTTTTCAGATTCGTAAATGGATGGAGATTCTGAAATAATATCGGGAGATTTTGATTCAAAATTTTTGAGGAAAGCGGATAACAAATAATAATTATCGGATTCACAGATTTTCTGAATCAGTTTTATTTTAATATCATTCATATTTTCCATCACTCAAAAATTTCAGTAAAGATAAAACTAAATAACAACAAAATCAATTTCCGAAATTCACAAAATGCGGGATATCCGTCGCAAAACTATTCATCGGCAAAAGATTATTTCGATTGCTGTTAAAATCAAAAACAGAATTGTTATCAAACGGAACCCGCGGATAATAGGTAAACGAAATCTGAATCCTGTTGAAAACCAAATAAGGATTATTAATCAAAACGCCTATTCCGATTTTTGTA
Source organism: Epilithonimonas zeae (assembly GCF_023278365.1). NCBI lineage: Bacteria > Pseudomonadati > Bacteroidota > Flavobacteriia > Flavobacteriales > Weeksellaceae > Epilithonimonas > Epilithonimonas zeae. The sequence continues at coordinate 1,771,572 of NZ_CP075338.1, forward strand.
TTGGCTTTTGTTTTCATTAGTCTATCATCAGGCATTCCAAGCCAGCCAACAGCTGTTGTTAGGTATGGACTAAAATGAAAATTCTTCCAGGTTTTGTTTACGAAAAGCTGAAGCTGATATCTCAAGACTAATTTTTTTGTCCCTATATAATCTACATTGTAAACAGGAAAATCTTCTGCAGCAGAAAGATTGATTCTGTCTCTGTAAGAATAATTATGCTGAGGATTTCCAAGCGCTAAAGTTGGCGAAAAGAAATGTCTGACTTTAGCAAATTTCCAATTCATTAGATTAGTAAAATAGGTACCATCAAAACGGAAAGATTCGCGATTTTGACTGTCTTCATTAAAAAATCTTCCAAACTGCGCTTTTACACTGAAATAGCCTAATTTCGTAAAATCTCCATAAGCTCCAGAAATGCCTGCATAAGGCATCATCTCGTTACTTCTTGACAACAATCCTGCTGTTATGTTGAATGAATTTCCATAAGCAATATCCTCTGGCAAATCATATTGGAAAATATTTTTTTGAACCGAGAATTTTCTCTGTATAAATCCAGCTGACATCAAAAAACTACTGTAAGAGCGGAAATATCCAAACTGGTCAATATAAGGACTGTCTTTGTACTGATAATTCTGGAATCGCCCTATCAAAGCAATGTTGCTGGAAACTCTCTCTTCTTTGTTTGCCGATACCGGAATCTGATAACCGCCCCACAAATCCTGACTGTAAACTTTGATTTGAACTTCAGGAAAAGTTGTTTTATTTTCCATTGGCAGCAAAACATTTCGCATAAAATATTCGAAAGTAAAACCACCTGCCCACTTGGTCAATGGTGAGAAAAAATCTCTTCGGGCGTTTAGATTGATTCGTTCATTTTTCCAAAAATCCCTTTCTCCTAAAACCTGAGCATTGATATAAGAGCCGAAAAGATTATAAGCCGTATAACTTCCGTACATATAATCTTGCTTTTCCTTGGAATCGTTTCTGTAAAGAAAATCTGCCTCGTGACCTAAACCGAGAAAATTTTCTTCTGTCACACCTAGTCCAATTTTACTTCCGGAATAATTGAAGCGAGGTTTCAAACTCCAAGAATCCAAAACTTTCACAACGACATCAATAGAGTCATTAGAACTATTTTCTACTGCAATATTAACTCTGTTCACAAAAGGCATTTCTCTCAGCAAACGTTCAGATTCGTAGAGTTTTTGGGCATTATATTCCTCATCCTTTTTGAAAAGCAGATAATTATTAACTGTCGAAATTCTGGTATTTGAATGAAGATGATTCGTAAACCAATCGTACCATTTGGCTTTCTCTTTTTTCTCTTTGGTGTTATATCCGAAAGGGTCAATCGTCTCAATCCTGATATTTCGGATATATTTTCCATCATGGGTTTCCTGAACTTGCTTTTCAGTTCTTGATTTAACCGAAGCCGAATCTGCCTCACGACGAAATATGAAACGATGAATGAATTTGGTAAATCTTCTTTTGTCCGAGAACTCTTCAATTTTATAATAAATAGAATCTTTTTTCTCCTGCGCTTGCACAACGGAAAAGAAACTTGAAAAGAGAATAATCAGGAGAATAGATTTGTTATTGAACATTCGGAGATTTTAACAAAACTGCAATATCAATTTGTAAGCCAAAAGACACAACAAAGGAAGTCCACTACAGCTTTCGACCCAAAAACTAAAATAAGCTTCACGATTATTATTTTCTGAAAAATAAATTAGTAAAAATGTGATAATTGTAGTCAAGAAAAAACACAACGCAAAAACTAAATCCAAATAGAAAATACTTAACAAACTTGAGATAAAAACTAATGAATAAGCTAAAAATTTGGTCTTCTGAACACCAATCAGAATCGGGAAAGTCACCACATCATCGCTGTTCATATCTCGGATATCAAAAGGTAAAACCAAAGCCGAAATAAATAACCAGGTAATCATAAAAATCTCCCAATCAAATTCCGGAAGAATGAGCCAGGAATTGATTAAAGCCCAGGTTAATCCAACATAAAAAACCTTTAGCAAAGGAATTTTGCGTATAAATTTTTCCAAAAAAAAGGAATTGTAAAGCAATCCGAGAATAACAATAATTGCCCATTTCAAAAGTCGTACTTCATTATGATTTTTTAGAATTAGAATCACACTGATAATGCCACAAATACAATTGAAAATCAGAATTTTGAAGAATATTTTCTTATCGTATTGATATTTGGTGTAAAGGTAGCCACTGAAATAAGTAATAAAAATGAGCAGCAGGCTCGGCCAACGGAATATACTTTGCTCAAGCATAAAAAATGCAGCCAAAAAAGTCCCCATTAATGAAACATAAATCTGACTGTCGATGAGATATTTTTTTGCTAAATTTAGAAACAACATTGATTTAACAAATGTCGGAAAAAATGTTCTAAATAAAATCTTCGAAATGCCAAGAGCTTGTTTAAAAATAAAAAACCACATAGACACATAGAAAAAATAAATTATTTGTCTTGAAAAGATAAAATAGAAATAAATGTCTAACTATTTAATCTTAAAATTTGAAAAAAACTATGTGCCTATGTGGTTAATAAATTTTAATAGACTTCACATTTCAAAAAAATTCCAACCTTACGATAAAATAATGCATCTTTATAAAGTGATTCATTCACTCATTCAAAAAAATACAATCTACATATGAAAATCCTAAAATCCTTATTAGTATTCTTATTAATATTTGCTACTATGAATTTTTCCGCTCAAAACTATTACGACCAGCAATGGAAAAAAATTGAAGACAACTATAAAAAAGGAACTTACAAATCCAATCTTCCCATCATTCTGGAAATACAGAGTCAGGCTTTGAAGGATAATAATGCTATACAAATCATAAAGTCACTAAAAGCTGAATTCAGTATTACAAAACAGACTAGGGATAATACAAAAAACGATGAAAATTCTAAATTCTTTTCGAAGCTTCAGAACACCGAAAGCAAATTGAAAGGTGATGAAAGACAATTGTTTCATCTTCTGACGTTGGAATTCATCAAAGATTATTATCAGAATAATTCTTGGAAAATCAATCAGAAAACCAATATTGACAACGCCGACTTATCTCAAATCGAAACCTGGAGCAAGCTGGATTTTAAAAATTATTTATTGAAGAATTATTCGGATTTAGAAAAAGAAAATGCTGCTTTGAAGAAAATCCAAATGCAGAAGTACAGTGAAATATTTGATGCATCTGACAATCTTGAATATTTCCCAACGCTATCTGATTGGTACAATTACAATTATATTGAGTTCTTAAGAAATCAAAATCTCTTCACGCCGAACGAATTGAAAGTGAACTCAGCCAAAATTAATTCGATTTTCGATTCGGAAACTGCTTCACTTTCTGGAAATGCTCAGTTGTACTTCAAACATCAAAAAATCAATTATAATTGTGAATTAAATAATTGCAAAGACAAATTCGCGCAACTTGAAAAATTGGTCAAAGACGAATCTGTAAAAGGCGATTACAAAGTCTTGATTATTGATGATATGATTGAGATTCTTCAGCAAAAACAAGATTACAAATTGGCTTTGACTTGGATAAATGATGCTAAAGAAATGTTTCCAAAATCTAAGTTTTTGAATAACATCAAAAACAAAGAAAATCAAATTAAAAATCCTCAGCTAAACATATTTTATGAAAACGAAACGCAGAGTAAAAAGCCAATTCACATTGTTGCAGAAGGAAAAAATGTAAAAAACTTTTCACTCAACATTTACAAAGCTGATGACAACGCAGGTTTTCTGAATCACATTTTTGATTCTTATCAAAATCCTTTTGCAAAGGTCAAAAAAACATTGGTAAGAAAAGACCAATTCTCTTTACCTGAATCTTCGGATTTTAAAACGCATAAAACATCTTTGGAGCTGAAAGCACTTCCAGCAGGAATTTATTTGGCAGAATATGTGGTTGAAAATTCGACTCAGGGAAATTATCATTTTATTGTTTCGGACTCCAAGATCATTTATTCAAAAAAAGATGATTCTAATCCAAAAGCTAATATTCTGAAATTGGTGAATAATGAAAACGGAAAAGTATTTGCCAACGAAACTCTTGAAGTAGCTGAATACGTTAGAGGAAAGCAAATCGTAAAACATTCTGTCAAAACGGATGCGTCTGGAAATTTCCAAATTCCAAATTCTGATAACAAAGAATATTACCGAAATTTTCTTGTCAAAAACGGAAGCAATTATTCGATGATAAATGTTTACGGCTATGATAGTGATTATGGCAATCGAAATAAATCCGAGAATCAGGAATCGGCACAGATTTTCCTTGACAGAAAAATCTACAGACCTGGACAAATTGTTTATTTCAAAGCGATTGCAACTGGAATCAATGGCGAAACTCAGAGAGTAAAAACATTAGAAAAAATTCCGTTGAATATCACTTTGCACGACGCAAACGGCGAAGAATTGCAAACTTTGAAACTGACAACTAATGCATTTGGTTCCGTGAATGGCAGTTTTACGCTTCCAAAAAACAAACTGAATGGAAGTTTCAATATAGAAGTGAATAATGATGATGACAAATCTGGTTTCCATATTAATGGCTATTCAGATTTTCAAGTTGAAGAATACAAACGTCCAAAGTTTGAAGTGACTTTTGACCCGATAAAAGACGAATACAAATATGGTCAAACCATCAAATTGAAAGGAAAAGCGATGATGTTTTCAGGCGTTCCTCTGAGCAATTCAACAGTGAACTATGAAATCAAAAAACAGAATATCCGTTGGCGCTATTTCTGGTGGTATCCTCGTGGAAATGATAACGAAAATTCGATTCTTGGTGATGTAAAGACCAACGAAAAAGGAGAATTTACTATCAAAATCGAGTTGAAAAAAGATGAAACTCTGGAAGGTATTCAGATTGATAATTATGCCATCAATGCTTCTGTGACAGATATCAATGGCGAAACACAATCTGTAAACACCAACGTGAAAGTAGCTTCGGTTTCTCATTACATCGCAGCTAATGAAATTGGAAATACGTTTTCCGACGAAGCTATAAAACTAAATGTTGACACCAAAAATTACAACGACCAAGTTCTGAAAAAATCTTACAACGTAAAGCTGGAAAAACTGGAAGAACCAAAACAGATTTTTAGAGAGAATTTTGCTTCGGTTGTTCAGGATCTACCAAAACTTTCTAAAGAAGAATTTGTACAAAAATTTCCTCACGACAGATTTGATAAAAATGATGATGTGAAGAATTGGAAAATTGAGAAACAACTAATTAATCGAATTGAAAATCCAACAACCGACAACCAACAACCGACAACCAAACTAGATTTAGGAAAACTAGAAGCTGGAACATACAAAGTGTTGCTTTATAATATTGAAGGAAAAGACACGATAAAAACGGAGCAATTCTTCAAAGTTTGGGATAAAAAATCACTTGGACAAAATCAAAATCCATTCTTGGAAGTGATTAGACCAACGCAGGATTTCAAACGAGGCGAGAAAGCAAAAGTGTTTGTTTACTCTGCGATTCCAGATCCATTGGTTCAAATTTTCATTCAAAATGGAAAAGGAGAAACCGTTACGGAAACCAAATCTTTCAAAAATGGAATCTTAGAATATGAAACTGCGATTCCGAAAGATGAAAGTATATCGAGAGTGAATTTGCAATTCCAATTGGTTGCATTTAATGATGTGAAAACAGAATCGGTTGATTTGAAAATTGCTGACAGCAAAGATGATTTGAAAATTGAAATGGTGACATTCCGAGACAAATTACAGCCTGGACAAAAAGAAAAATGGACCATCAAAATTTCTGGCGCTGATAAAAACTCTTCGACTCCGCTCAGAGTAATAGCGGAAGTTTTGGCAAATATGTATGATAAATCGCTTGACCAATTTGCAGCGAATTCTTGGAGTTGGCAGAAATTCTATTCACCTTTCTATGAAAGTTCTTATGAATTAAGAAACGGTTTGGAACAACAATATTATAATGGAAAAACTAATTATTTGAATACAAATAATGTTCGTATTCCTCAATTCAATTGGTTCAATGGTGCAATTTTATTTGGCTCTGATATAGATGGTGACGGAATTGCAAATTCCGATGATGCTTGTCCAACTGTTCCTGGAACTGCTGAATATAAAGGCTGCCCAAAACCAAAAGCAATGTATGCAAGTGAAGTTGAAATGTCTGTTTCGGCTCCAGCAATGAAACTTCAAGGAAGAGCTGCCGGAGTTAAGATTGATGACTTAGCAACAACGCAAGATATGAAAGGGATTATTACATCAAAGGATAAAGATTTAGACAAAATCCCAGTCCGTCAAAACCTCAACGAAACAGCATTTTTCTATCCTAATCTTCTTACAGACAAAGATGGAAATGTATCATTCGAGTTCACTTCTCCAGAAGCTTTGACACAATGGAAACTAATGTTTTTGGCTCATACCAAAGATGCAAGAACTGCAGTTTTGGAAAAATTGGTTGTGACACAAAAAGAGTTTTCTATTACACCAAATTATCCAAGATTTTTACGCGAAGGCGACGAGTTGAATCTTCAAACTAAAATATCAAGTTTGGTCAGTCAAAAGCTGACTGGTTTCGCCCAATTGCAGATTTTGGATGCTTTTACCAATGAAGATATTACAGAAAAATTTGGAATTACTCAATTAACAGCAGTTTCTGGTTATAATAAAGAACAATCTTTTTCATTAGCTGAAAATGGAAATACGTCTGCAACTTGGAAACTGAAAGTTCCTAATAATGTTTCTTCGATAATTATTAAAATTGTTGCAAAAGCCGGTAATTTCTCTGACGGAGAACAAAAAGCCATTGCAATTCTTCCAAATAGGATGTTGGTAACTGATGCGCTTCCGATTTTTGTGAAAGAAGGCCAGACGAAAACTTTCACTTTAGAAAATCTGAAAAATTCTAATTCTAAAACTCTGACTAATGTTTCAAACACTTTGGAATTGACGACCAACCCGATTTGGGAAATTATGTTTGCGCTTCCAAGTTTGAAAAATGACATCAATAATTCGGCAGATGTGGTTTTCAACAAATGGTTTGCAGATGTTCTGGCTTCGGAAATTTTCAAAGCAAATCCAAAACTTAAAACTGTTTTTGATGAATATCAATCCAAAGGTCTTTTGACTTCGAATCTTGAAAAAAATCAGGAATTAAAACAATTGTTATTGGATGAAACGCCTTGGGTTTTAGAATCGAAAAATGAAACGGAACAAATGCAGAAATTAGCAAGATTATTCGATGCGAATACGATGCGAAATTCCATTAATGATGATTGGTCAGAATTGGTAAAACTGCAAAATCCTGACGGCGGGTTCAGTTGGTATCAAGGTTATCCAAGTTCTTATTACACTTCATTATATATCTTGAAAAATCTAGGCAGAATTAATGAATGGCTGACAGGAAACATTTCTGATTATCAAAGTTCTGAGCAAAAAGAAATAGTCAAAAAACTGGTTTCTTATGTGGATAATGAAGCGAGTCGATATGTAGAAATGAAGCAAAATAAATACAATATTTGGAATAATTTTGTTTTGGATTATCTTTATACAAGACAGTATTGGGAAAAGGAATATCTTTTAAAGGGTAACGGAAAAACATTGAAAAATATGGTTATTGATGAAGCCAAAAAGGCAAAAATCACCGATTTCACTTTCTTTGGATTGCACAGAGCTGCTTTGTTATTTAACAATTATGGATTGAAAGATGTTTCTAAAAAACTGATGACTTATCTTAAAGAAACTTCGACAGAAACAGAAACTCAAGGTGTTTATTGGAAACAAAATCTGAATGATTGGGGTTGGTATTCTTCCAAAACAGTGAATCATGCAGGAGCCATTGAAGCATTCCAAAAATTAACGCCGACTGATGAAAATTTCATTGAAGAAATGAAAATCTGGCTGATTACACAGAAAGAAGTGAATTCTTGGGGCAACTCCAGAGGAACAGCTGAAGTTATTTTTACGATTTTGAATTCAGGGAAATCTTGGACGTCTGTAGAATCTGATAAAGCTGAAATTAATTGGGGAGCAAAAGATTTATATCCAGTTCCACAAACTTCTGCAACAGGATATTTTAAAACTTCAGTAAATTCTGATAAGTTGGATAAAAATCTTGCGACAGTTTCTATTAAAAAAGAAAGCGCTGGGATTGTTCAGGGTGGATTATTCTGGCAATATTATGAGGATTTGGACAAAATCAAATCTTCGGAAAGTTATATTTCGATTTCTAAAGAATTATACAAAAAAGTGAAAACCGAAAATGGGGAACAATTAGTTAAAATCAATGAAAATTCGCCGTTGAAAGTTGGTGATAAAGTGACTGTAAGAATGATTCTGAATACGGATAGAAATATGGAATTCATTCATCTAAAAGATATGAGAGCGGCAGGTTTTGAACCTTTGGATGTGATTTCTGGTTATCAATGGAAAAATAATCTGGGATATTATCAATCAACAAAAGATGCTTCTACTAACTTTTATATCGAATACATGCCGAAAGGAAAATATGTCTTTGAATATGACTATGTAGCGAATGTAAGTGGAAGTTTTTCTAATGGAATTACGACTTTGCAGAATTATTATGCGCCGCAGATGAATGCGCATACGCAGGGAACGAATGTAGTGATTACAGAATAAGATATAAATTTAATGACAGGAAAAGGCTTCAAATAATTGAAGCCTTTTCCTATTTTAAATAGTTAAACATTAAACAGATTGCATAATTTTTATTATTTTAGCAAAAAAAAGTATGAAATCAAGATATCTTTTATACTTTTCTTTATTAATTCACTTATTTTCTTGTCAAAATGCAAAAATGAACAGTGGTAATTTGGAAGTAAAGGAAGTAGAATTTGAAGAGGTAAATCATGTAAATATTAGACTAATTGATTCAGAATTTAAGATTTTGAAATCCCAGGCTGAAATCAATAAGATTTACCAAATCATCAACGCAAATAATCCTTCTCCAAGAAAAAATCCTATTCCAACTTTTGAAGAGAATGAAACCTATATTGTTTTACAACCCAAAATTGAACAATTGGACTTCACGGTTACTAAGGTTTCAGAAAGGAATAAGAATTTAGAACTAAAAATTCAGCAATACGATAATCCTGAATTTAAAAATAAAAAATATCCGGCAATCATCATTAAGCTTAATAAAAAAAGCAATTATAATAATATAAAAATTAAAAAATAAGATAATTTAAAATATATTAACAATGAACAAAAAATTACTATTTTCAGTAGGTGTAATGTTCTCGGGAATGTTGTTCTCGCAGAAAAATTACTGGAAGCAAGTCTCAGGTATCGACAACAAATTGCCTGTTTATGACAAAACAGCTACGCCTTCTAAATACAAACTTTTTCAGCTCAACATGGAAGAGATAAAAGCTGATTTAGCAAAAGCACCAAAACGTTTCTCTAATGATGAGTCTTTGGTGTTGAAATTCCCAACAGCAGAAGGAAAATTAGTAGATTATGTTGTACAAGAAGCTTCTGTAATGGATCCCGCTTTACAAGCTAAATATCCAAACTTAAGATCATATCTTGGGTACGAAAAAGGAAACTCCGGAAACTCTATCCGTTTCAGTGTATCACCGTATGATGGCGTGAATGTAATGTATTTCAATGCTGGAAAAACGGCTTATCTGGATGCTTACACCCAAGATAAATCTACTTACATGGTTTATAATCGTGAAGATTTGGGACCTAATCTTGAAGGATTTGCATGTGGCTACAAAAATCCAGAGGGTGAAAATATTGTTTCAGAACCAGTTCCACAGTCATTGGTACAAGATGGTCAATTCAGAAATTACCGACTTGCATTATCTTCAACTATGGAGTATTCTAGATACCATATCAATAGAGCTGGGTTAGCAGGAGGAACAGTAGAACAAAAGAAAGAAGCTGTTCTTGCGGCTATGAATACGACAATGACAAGAGTAAATGGAGTATATGAAAAAACTATTTCTCTTACAATGACTATGATTGCTAATAATGACCAATTACTTTCTATAGATGTCGATGCTTATGCACCTGGATTCACTAATGATAGTGGCTCAACACTCTTAAACGAGAATCAAGCGTTTATTGACCAGACAGTAGGTAGTGCCGCTTATGACATCGGTCACATTTTCAGTACCGGCGGTGGTGGTATTGCACAACTCAGATCACCTTGCGTAGCAGGTAGTAAAGCTCGCGGTGTAACAGGAAGAGGGGCACCGAGAACAGACGCTTTTGATATTGATTATGTCGCTCACGAAATGGGGCACCAATGGGGCGCTCAACACACTTTTGATAATTCATGTGATAGTAACAGAACAACAGCTACATCTGTAGAGCCAGGAAGTGGAAGTACAATTATGGCATATGCAGGTATTTGCCCGCCAAATATACAGGGAAATAGTGATGCCTATTTTCATGTAGTAAGCGTTAACCAAATGTATAGCAATATTACAACTGGATTAGGTTCAAACTGTGGTGTAAAGACAGCTAACAATAATCAGGTACCAGTAATTCAACAATTAACAAATTATTCTATTCCTAACGGAACTGCATTTGTTTTGTCTGGAAATGCTACAGATCCTGATGGTGATGCAGTAACTTATCTATGGGAACAAACAGATATTAGAGGTGCAACAACATCTGCAGCACCAGTTTCTACACAGACATCAGGAGCTGTATTCAGATCTTATAGTCCTACAACAAGTAATCAACGTTATTTCCCTGTAATGTCTGCTGTTTCCGCAGGAAATTTAACTCCAACTTGGGAAGTTATACCAACAGTTGCAAGAGCACTTAACTTTGCTCTTTTTGTAAATGACAACAAAGCAACAGGAAATCAAGCTGCCAGAGCTAATACGGTAGTAACAGTTACAAATTCAGGCCCTTTTAAAGTGACTTCCCAAACGGTAGCAGCTAATTATAATGGAGGCTCTTCTCTTCCTGTAACTTGGGATATTGCAGGCACTAATGCCGCACCAATTAATACAGAAAATGTACAGATTCTCTTATCTTCTGATAATGGTTTAACTTTCCCAACCGTATTAGCGGAAAGTGTACCTAATACAGGAAGTGCTGACGTAATTCTTCCAAATGAAAACAATGGAAATGCAAGGATTATGGTAAAAGCTGTAAACAATATCTATTTCGCTGTAAACTCTGCCAGATTTAACATTAATAAAGTGCTTGCAGTTAACGAATCTGCTTTTGACAAAGGTTTTGCTATCTATCCAAACCCTGCAAAAGGAGAAGTTAATATCTCTTTGAATAAGGTAAATAAAGGTGCTAGTTATCAAATTCTAGATCTTTCCGGAAAATTAATTTCTAATGGATCTTTGGAAAATGAAAAAACTCAGGTTAACATCTCTAATTTGAAAACAGGAACTTACAGAATTGTAATTTCTAACAACGGAGAAACTACTAGCAAAAATCTTATTGTTAAATAAGCAATTAAACTTAAAAACAAAAAACCAACTTCTTTCGAAGTTGGTTTTTTTATGTTCAAAAATTAATTTAAATCAAATTAAAATCCGTATTGCAATCCAATTTGGAATCCACTATTTCTAAGTTGTTTATCACTGTTATTCCAGCTGGTAGAACCATTTTTCTTAATATCAGTGAAACCAATAATATATCTGGCTCCAATTGCCATATTATTGAATTTGAAACCTAATCCAACTCCCCCACTCAGATCCAATTGATTGTAAGCATCTTTATCTTTCTCGATTATGGTTTTGCTATCGCTTTCATATTTATTTTTATTACCAACCAAAACACCAAACTGAGGTCCACCTTCGACATAGAACTTTGGTATCAATTCAAACTGAAACATAATTGGCATTGATACATAATTAAGATTCAGCGTGTGAGAAGTATTTCCATTTTCATATTTTACTCCCATATTATTATAGATCAGCTCTGGCTGAATACTAAGTAAAGCATTAACTGGTGCATTCATATAAAGACCTGCATAAAAACCAACCTTAGAATTTTTATCACCCCAACCATTTTCTTGACTAATGGTAGAAATGTTTGCTCCTCCTTTTACACCAAATGATTGTGAGTAAGCCAAAGACATCATTGTCAATCCCACCAACCCAAATATTTTCTTCATATATAATTGTTTATGAAGAGCAAAAATATAAATTATCAAATAAAAAAGACCGAAATAATCGGTCTTTAGTAATAATTTAATATTGTGTAAGATTAGAATTTGTAAGATAATCCAACCTGGAAAGTATTGTTTCTGTTTTTACCACTTTGTTCCAATGTAGTATTGCCATCTTCGTCGTTGTTTTTCTTGTTGATATCAGTAAATCCAGCAACATATCTAGCATTAATTCCAAAATTCTGAGTGAAATTAAATCCAAGACCTAATCCTGCTCCCATATTGAATCCACTATAAAAATCTTTAATATCTCTTGAAGAATAGGACTCTGTACTAGTAGAAGATGAACCTCCAGAAGTTACAGTTGTTGTTGTATCACCTTTAGCTTTAGCTCCAACCAAGAATCCAAACTCAGGGCCAGCTTCTAAATAGAAATTAGGCGTTGCATGAAATTGAAACATTACAGGAACTGTTACATAATCTAAATTAAGACTTGCGGAGTTTTTATCCGTTGTAGTTACACCTCCAATAGTATAAGAATTGGTTCCTGTAACTTTAGCTCCCATCTGGCTATACAATACCTCTGGCTGAATACTGAATTGTTCTGATAAAGGCGCATTCATAAAAACTCCACCATAGAATCCAGCTTTAGATTTTGAATCTTCATAACCATCATCTGATATAGATGAAACGTTAAGACCTGCTTTTAAACCGAACGACGGACTAGTTTGTGCAAATGCAAATGTTCCCGCCACTAAACCTAATCCTAAAAATAACTTTTTCATAATTTCAAATTTTAAATTTTGTTTTTACGATTTGGATAGTTTCAAAATCTTTGCCAAAATTTAAAAAATCAATTATTATAAATGATTATTAACTCAAAATCAATAATTCAAAAGACTTGTTTTCAACGGGTTAAAATATTATTCATTAAATAACAAAAATCAATTCTGATTAAGTCCTTTATAGAAATTAAGAGTCAAAATAATTTGTTCCGGATTTAATTTTTGATCAAAAACACAAGATCCAATTCCATTTATCAAAGAAAAATTAATATTTCCATCCTGGTTTTTCTTGTCATTGAACATTAAATCCATAATCGCTGCATTCTTGAATTCTGAAATATCGATGTAAGGAAACAATCTTTTTATTTTACTAATAATAACTGATGACACTTCTACATCAATCAATCCGCAAAGAAAAGCCAAATGTGTTTCGCAAATCATTCCAAGTGCTACAGCTTCTCCGTGAGGAATTAGATTACCTTTTTTCAAGAAAAGACTTTCCACAGCGTGACCAATCGTATGACCAAAGTTGAGTGTTTTCCTAACATTTTCTTCTTTAAAATCCTGAGAAACCACATTATTTTTAATTTCCATACTTCGGCTGATGAATGGAGAGATTGATTCTGGTGTTATTTTATCAAGAGAACTTAATTGGCTCCAATGTTCAGCATCGGCGATTAATCCGTGTTTCAGCATTTCAGCAAAACCACTTCTAAGTTCTTCAAATTTTAAAGTTTCTAAGAATTTTGGATAAAAGAAAATACCTTCTGGCAATGCAAACGTTCCAATTATATTCTTCAGATACTGATGATCAATTCCCGTTTTCCCTCCTATAGAAGCATCACACATCGATAATAGAGTTGTAGGAATATTGATGAATTTGAAACCTCTCTTATAAGTTGAAGCCACAAAACCGCCCATATCTGTTATCACACCTCCACCCAGATTGATTAGAAGAGATTTTCTGTCCGCTTCCATTTCTGAGAAGATTTCCCAAAGTTGTGTTGCGGTTTCTATATTTTTATTTTCTTCGCCAGCTTCTATTTCAATAACCTCAAAATGGGCTTCGGTTTCTAGGTTTGGGAGTAAGATTGGTAAACAATGATTGTGTGTATTCTCATCCACCAAAATAAAAATCTTGCTTGGTTTGATTTGATCGATATATTCATTAAGGCTCGTGAAATCTTGGTCAAGTTCCTTTATCATAACTGAAATTTTAACAAAAGTAAGAACAAATTAGCAATATTCGGTTCTTGTTTGGCGACGAATTGCTCGCAGCCCGACTTGAGCGGAAATCCTTTTTACGCAACGGAGTGGAGTGAAAAGATTGAGAGCGGAAGGCGGATTAAGCTGCCCAAATAAAAAAAGAGAAGCAATCGTCTCTCTTTAATCTATTGTTTTGAAATAAAATCTCGTAATTCCTGAGCTGAACTCTGAAATTGAAATGCAGGATAAATCACAAAATAATTAACCGGGTCCACGCATCTGGAATAAGAATATTTGGCAACCTCAACTCTATCTTTGTCATAAGTCAAAGCTTCGAGAAGTGATTTTATCTGCTCTGATGTTACCATAGCATTTCTTAATTGTTGTTTGATAACGGAAACTTTATCATCTGCAAATTTGGTGTTTTTAACGACTTGTAAAAAGACATTAAAACTTGCATTATTCATCATATTTCCATAATAGTTCCCTTGGTTATTTCCGTTGTAACCTTCTTGATTTCCTGTTCCGTAATATGGGTCCCATTGCCCAGAATTACCATTATTGTATGGAGAATTCCACATATCGTTCCAGATATCGCCATAATTACCGTAAGCTTGGTTTTGAAGCTGATAAGTTCCCAAAAGATATAATCCGCGATTGCTAAAGAAATCCAAGACCAATCTGGAATTGTTACGAACATTAATTCTTGTTCTATAAAGCAGATATCCGTTGGCATAAACAGAAATCGGAACTAAACCTGGAATGATATCAAAAAACCTATATTTTCCGGAAGAATTTGCTGACATCTGGTCGCCAACTTCCACTGTGTAGAAACCTCGTTCAGGGATTCTCAAGAATATCTCCGCATAGCCATAACCGTAATTTTGATTCCAATCATAACTCGGATTTGGTCTAGTGTTGGGAATATTATTGTTATTATTCGGGTTAGTTCTGTAATTTGAATTGTCTAATGTTCCGTTTCCTCTTTTTCCAGATGTTTCCGGTTTGCGAGTCTGCATCTCGCTTTTTGAAGCTTCATTTTTCAAAAGTTCGCCTGCTTTTCCTGCTTCTTGAGCAAAAGTCGCTAAACTTAAAAGAAAGACACAAGTAGTAAATATTTTTTTCATAGTCAATAATTTATTTTATAATATCCAGTCTAATTCTACAAATATGCCAAATTATCAATTAAAATTACAATTTTAGTAAATAAAAAATTAAATCATTGAATATAAAGTAATTAAAACAAAAAAAGAGAAGCAAAATCGCTTCTCTTTATAAACATATAGATGTAAAATCTTACATATGAATCGAACGCTTTCCAGTCGCATCCAAAGCCGCTTCTTTCACAGCTTCTGCATAAGTTGGGTGTGCGTGAGAACTTCTAGCAATATCTTCTGCACTTGCACGGAACTCCATCGCCATCACGCCTTCTGCAACCAAATCTGCGGCTCTCGCTCCAATCATATGGAAACCTAGAACTTCGTCGGTTTTTTCATCAGCAATGATTTTTACAAATCCGTCTGTATCACCACTTGCACGGCTTCTTCCTAAAGCTCTCATTGGGAAACTTCCTACTTTATAAGCCACACCTTCTTCTTTTAGCTGCTCTTCTGTTTTACCAACACCCGCGACTTCTGGCCAAGTATAAACTACTCCTGGAATCAAGTTATAGTTGATGTGAGGTTTTTGTCCAGCTAAAATTTCAGCTACCAAAGTTCCTTCTTCTTCCGCTTTGTGCGCCAACATTGCACCTTTGATAACGTCTCCAATTGCATAGATGTTAGAAACATTAGTTTGCAAATGGTCGTTGGTTTTAACTCTTCCTCTTTCGTCCAATTCTACTCCAGCTTTTTCCAATCCAAGTCCGTCTGTGTAAGGTCTTCTACCAACAGAAACTAAAACATAATCGCCTTCGAAGTTGACTTCTTCGCCTTTTTTATTTTTAGCAGTAACTTTTACAGAATCTCCGTTTCTCTCCACTGCAGAAACCGCCGTAGAAAGCTCGAATTTCATTCCTTGTTTTCTAAGAACTTTTTGTAATTCTTTGGAAAGAGCACCATCCATTCCCGGGATGATTTTGTCCATAAACTCGACCACAGTTACCTGAGAACCTAATCTCAAATAAACTGAACCTAGCTCAAGGCCAATAACACCACCACCAATAACTACCAAATGCTTAGGAATTTCTTTCAAATTCAAGGCCTCTGTAGAAGTAATGATTCTTTCTTTATCTAAAGTGATGAAAGGTAAAGATGATGGTTTAGAACCAGTTGCGATAATCGTATATTTTGAATCGATAGTTTCAGATGAACCATCGTTTTTCGTCACTTTGATTTGAGTGGCAGATTCGAAGCTTCCAAGACCTTCAAAAACAGTGATTTTATTTTTATCCATCAGGAAGTTGATTCCTTTTGTCGTTTGTTCCACTACTCCATTTTTACGTTCAATCATTTTTGCCAAATCTACTTTCGGCTCATCGATGATAATTCCGTAATCTGCAAACTCGTGTTTTGCTTTTTCGAAATGCTCGGAACTGTCCAGCAAAGCTTTGGAAGGGATACAACCCACGTTAAGACAAGTTCCGCCCAAAGTAGGATATTTCTCAATAATTGCAGTTTTAAAACCTAATTGCGCAGCTCTGATTGCTGCAACATATCCGCCAGGACCAGAACCGATAACGGTTACATCAAATTGACTCATATCTTTGTGATTATTATTTCGAATAAAAATTTTCCTCAAATTTACGAATTTTAGAACAATTTTGGAACTGATTTAAATAAGTAATTAATCTCTATTTTTGTATCAGATTTTTCTAAAATTCAATTACAATGTCACTCGAACAAAACTATCAAGATATCCTTTCTCAACTTCCCGAAAATGTAAAACTAGTAACAGTTTCCAAAACCAATCCAGCTGAAAAAATCAAGGAGGTTTACAATTTGGGACAACGCGCTTTTGGAGAAAATAAAGTTCAGGAATTACTGGAAAAACAACCTGTTCTTCCCAACGATATCGAATGGCATTTTATTGGGCATCTTCAAACCAACAAAGTGAAATACATTGCAGGCTTTGTTGCAGTGATAGAAAGTATTGACAGTGAAAAATTATTGAAAGAAGTTGACAAAGAAGCTTCAAAAAACAACAGAAAAATCAACGTTCTACTTCAGGTCAAAATCGCAAAAGAAGACACGAAATTTGGTTTGACAGTGGATCAGGCTAAAGAAATTTTCAATGATTATCTTAATGGAAATTATCCGAATCTCGAAATCACAGGCTTGATGGGAATGGCAAGTTTTGTGGATGATAAAACTCAAATCCGTGAAGAATTTTCTATTCTGAAAAATCTTTTTGATGAATTATCTGAACTGAAACCTTTAAAAACTTTATCAATGGGAATGAGTGGTGATTTTCTTTTGGCAATTGAATGTGGTTCTAATTCTGTGAGAGTTGGTTCTGCGATATTCGGTTCAAGGTTTTGAGTTTAAAGTTCAAAGTTTAAAACTCCTGACTTTAAATTTACAACATTAAACTGTTATAAACCTTCATCACTTCATCAGCAATCACCTCATCATTGAATTTCTGAACAAAATGCAACCCTTTTTCAGCACGGCGTTTTCTCTCAGATTCGTTATCCCAAAGAAAATTGATTTTGGCACTAATGTCATCCATATTTTCAGGGTTGACATAAACAGAATCTGGTCCACCAGCCTCAGGCAAACAACTTGTATTGCTTGTAATCACAACAGTTTCTGAAAACAAAGCTTCGATAACAGGAATCCCAAAACCTTCGAAAAAGCTTGGATAAATGAAAATTTCAGCCAACTTGTAAATCCCAGCCAATTCTTCCATAGAAACACCTGAGAGAAAATGAACTTCAACCTTCCCTTTCTTGATTTCTTTCTCGATTAGTTTAAAATATTTCGGCTTTTTTGCACCAACTACAACTAATGGAATTTGCGAATCCTTCAATGCTTTGACAACGTTTAAAAGATTTTTTCTTGGCTCAATCGTTCCGACACTCAAAAGAAATTTTTCTGGAAGATTAAATTTTTCTTTGACTTGACGGAGGATTTCCTCGGATTGTTTTTCTTTAAAACTAGCGTGACAGCCCTGATAAACAACATCAATTTTACTCTCATCAACTTTAAGAAACTGAATTATATCCCGCTTAGTTTGTTCAGATATAGCAATAATTTTATCTGCAGAAACTGCTGCTTTTTTGAATTTCCAAAAATGAATTTTCCTGTCAATCCAAGTGTAATATTCCGGATATCTTTCGAAAATCAAATCGTGAATGGTCACGACTTTTTTGATTGGTTTCGAGTTCCATCGTAAAGGCAATTCGCCGGACAAACCGTGATAAATGTCTGCATTGTTATTTTGTGCATCGATTCCTGTTTTAAGCTGTCGGGAAAGCGTGCCTTTAGTCGTTCTGACAAAAATCACATTGGGTAATTTCAATATTGCTTCGCCGCGATCCGACTTTTTTTTGTTGAATAATAAATAATGATTATCAGGGAAATACGTTGCTAAAACCCGAACCAAATCGCGGGAATAGTTTCCTAATCCAGACCAGCTGGAAAAAATACGTTTGGCGTCGTAAGCAATCTTCATTAATTCTTATTTTTTTGAGTCCAATTTTCCAAAAATTCTTTGGTTGTAGAAAATTGATAATTATTTTTCTTTGCCCATTTGATAAAATCATCAAAACGGTTACCCATCTCTTCATTTGTATTTTTAAAAGTAAAGGCGGGCAATTTATACTTTGGATTCGAGATGTCTGCAAATTCCCAAGGATGAAAATAAATATTCAAAAATCCTGTGGCGTTTAAAGATAATTTGGACAAAAATTTATAAATCCAAAGTGGAAAGTTATGAAAACTCAGCCAAAACAACGGAATTCTAAACATCGTAGAAACCGAAGCAGGAAATTGTAAAACCTTCTTCTGCCAAAATGGTTTCCTGCTAACTCCGAAGTTGTTATATCGTCCTGGCAGATAAGTTGGGTTAATGGATGAATTGTAGAAGTAACCTGCATCAGAAACTGCATCTTCCGAAACCGGACTCATTCTTGGCATTCTGAGACCAACCACTTTTGTATTAAATAATTTTTCTAATTTTTGTTTTGACTCTGCTAAATGTTTCTCTTCAAAATCCGAATGAAACCAAGTATGAGAAGCCAATTCGTGGCCTTCGGAAAGTAATTGTTTAACCAAATCCTGATTATTTTCAGCAAAAACTACAGTTGAAAAAAAAGTAGCTTTGATATTATTTTCCTTCAAAATCCTGAGAATATTCTGTAATCCTTTTCTGGAAACCGCCAACTGCTCTTCCAAAGGAATTTCGCCATTATATTCTAAAGGCATATCAAATTCTTCAATATCAAAACTTAATAAAATCATCAATTAAAAATTTTTCGAACGGATAATATAATTTGGACGTTCTTTGATTTGTTTGAATATTTTTCCCATGTAAATTCCTAAAATACCCAAAATTATCAGTTGAATTCCGCCAAAGAAAACAACTGTCATCAATATCGATGCCCAACCGGAAATTTCAGTTTTATTAATGAATGCATAAATGACGTAAGGAATGTATAGCAAAGACAAAAATGAAAAGAAAAACCCAAGATAAGCCGCTAAATAAAGTGGTTTCACACTAAAAGCGGTAATTCCTGTAAATGCGAATTTTATCATTTTTCCAAGGCTGTATTTACTGCTTCCGGAAAATCTATCCGCAGCAACAAAATCAATCGAATATTGTTTGAAGCCAACCCATTTTACCAAACCTCGAAGAAAAATATCTGTTTCACCTGTTTTTCTGATAACATTAATGACTGAAGCATCTAATAAGCGGAAATCGGAACTGCCTTTTTCTAACTCTACATCGGATAAGTTCGACAAAATATGGTAGAAAAAATCTGATGTTTTTCTCTTGAAAAAACTAATATTTTTAGAATATTTTCTGATGGTATAAACCACATCGTAGCCTTCTTCCCATTTTTTAATCATATCAGGAATCATCGTTGGAGGATGTTGCATATCTGCGTCCATAGAAATTACAGCATTTCCATCCGCATAATCCATTCCGGCTTTTACAGCATTCTGATGTCCAAAATTTCTTGAAAATTCCAGATATTTTAGCTTAGGACAATTAGATGAAATCTCTTCTAAAGTCTTTTGGGTTGCATCCCGACTGCCATCATTCACATATATTATCTCATAATCATAATCAGGAAGGTTCAAAAATACTTTTTTTATCTCGCCGTGGATTATGGATAAATTACCTTCTTCATTATAAGCCGGAATCACGATGGAAATCTTTTTCATCTGCTTATATTAATATTATTGGTCTAGTTATCAGTCCAATTTATAATCTTTTTCAAAATCCTTTATCAACAATTCATACATCACTCTGAACCAGATTAATATACAAGGAATTGCTTTAGTGGAATATTTGATAAAAATATCTTCTTTTATAAATTTTGGAAATAAATCCGAAAATGCAAAACAAGTGAAAATCATTACAAAAATCAATAAGCAAATGTCAATTTTTGATAATTTTTTCTGCATCAAAAACCAAAGCATGACACCTGCAACTGCAATAATATAAGTTGGACTCTCGGAACCTGAGCTGAAAAGGACAACAAACAATAGTGTAGAAGCCAAAATCATCATTTGAAATGATAAAAATTTGAATTGTTTAGTTCTGAGATATGGCAACATAAATATGATAAATCCCGGAATTAAAAAGATAAGATTAGAAATAGTAGCATCTCCTAAAACTCTTCTTACAACGCCCATTAATGAGTAATCCTGACGTGTTCCCAAAGCTTGATTTTCCAAATTTTTCCCTGAAAGAGAAGTGTACCAGTCAAAGTAGGATTGAATACCAAATTTTGGACTTGAAATCAACATCGGCAAAACAAAAAATAAAATTGAGATTATGATTAATGAAATGATGAATTTGGTTTTATTTTTAATAAAGAAAAAAGCAGATAATCCTACGACTCCATAGATTTTCACAAAAACACCAATCAGGATTGCGAATGCAGATTGCGTTTCTTTCCTTTCATAAATATAAATCGTTGACAACATCAATAATCCTGTCAGAATAATATTAAACTGAAAATAAGTTGCCGCGGTAATGAATTCCTGAAGACAAAGCCAGGCGAAAAAGGATTTCTTTTTATCTGAAAACGGAAGTTTGTAAATGGCATACAGGAAAACCAAAGTTCCGGCAACATTCCATAAAACTGCACCAAAACCATCCGGCAACATCGCAAAAGGAGCAATTAAAAGACTGAAAAATACACCGTAATGATTACTATCAAAAAACAAGTCGGGATATTGCGAGAAAATATTTCTTTCTTGTAACGTATTGTAAAATACGTTTTTGAAAATCAGATAGTTATTATATCCGCCAGTTCCTCTTTTGTATTTGCTGTATGCAGTCAAGGCTGCAACGATAATATAGATTACAAAGATAATTCTGTAATCTGAAATCAGTTTCAAGAACTTCTGTTTCACAATCGCTTTGATAGGTTGATTAGTCTAAAAAAAATGTCATTCTAATAAGAAGTTTAAATTCTCATTAGAATGACAAATATAAGTTTAAAATCGATAGTTATTAAACCGCTACATTATTTTCTCTCAAAGCATCATTAAGAGAGGTTTTCTTGTCTGTCGATTCTTTTCTTTTTCCGATGATCAATGCGCAAGGAACCTGATATTCTCCTGCAGGAAATTTCTTCGTATAACTTCCAGGGATCACAACTGATCGTTCTGGCACATAACCTTTCGTTTCGATTGGCTCAGGTCCTGTAACATCAATAATTTTGGTGGACATTGTTAAACAAACATTAGCACCTAAAACAGCTTCTTTACCAACACGAACACCTTCTACCACGATACAACGTGAACCGATGAATGCATCATCTTCTATAATTACCGGAGCAGCTTGCAAAGGTTCCAAAACACCGCCAATACCAACACCACCACTCAGGTGAACATTTTTACCAATCTGAGCACAGCTTCCTACAGTTGCCCAAGTGTCAACCATTGTTCCCGAATCTACGTAAGCACCGATATTAACATAAGAAGGCATCATAATCACGCCACTTGCAACAAAACTTCCGTGTCTTGCGATTGCGTGTGGAACAACTCTCACCCCTTTTTCAGCATAATTTTTCTTCAAAGGAATTTTATCGTGAAACTCGAATGGACCAACTTCTATGGTTTCCATTGTTTGGATTGGGAAATACATCACCACACCTTTTTTTACCCACTCGTTGATTTGCCAGCCGTTTTCAGTTGGTTCAGCGGTACGTAATTCTCCTGCATCTAATTTCGCAACAACTTCTCTTACGGCATTCTGATATTCTTCTTCTTTCAAAAGGTCACGGTTATCCCAAGCTTTTTCGATTTTTTCCTGTAAAGACATAATTATATAAATGATAATTGATTAATGATGATTGATTTTAATCTGGATTAATTTTAATATTCGCAAAAATAATAAATCTAAAGCACACTTCTCGCAAAAAGAAAAGCTTTGTTCCAATAAGCTTCGTTGAGGGAAGAGATAATAACGCCCTTTGAAGTTGAGGCATGAATAAAAGTCACCTCTCCATTATTCAAAATATCATGAACAATTCCAACGTGTGTCACAGCAGATCCGCCAGCTGTTGCAAAAAACAAAAGATCACCGGGTCTTGCTTCAGAAACATTGATTAATTTTCCTTGTTTTGCCTGATCAGATGAGCGTCTGGGCATTTGAATTTTATTTTCGTCAAACACTTTACAAACCAGCCCTGAGCAATCAAAACCAGCCTTTGTATTTCCAGCATACTTGTAAGGTGTTCCCAAATAATTTTCTGCATTATCCAAAACAGACGATCTTGTTCCAGAAACTGAACCGGAATAATTGGAATTCAATTTTTTAAGACTTGTAGATTTTGATGTTGCTGGTTTTTTGTAAGAATATTTTTTCGTAGACTTAGAAGCACCACAAGAAACCAGAATAATTGAGAATATAATTACCAGTACAGATTTTTTCATTCGACATTGTTTTAGTGTAATTATGCTTCTATACGAATCAGTTTTTTGCTTACTGTACAAAAATAGGTTAGTTTAATTTCCCTAACAAACATTTGAATAAAAAAAGAGAAGTTTTTTAAAACTTCTCTCAGGTAAATATATTGATTGTAAATTGATTCGAAATTAAGAGGGCAACTAGTGCCCCCTTTAATCAATAATCAGGTTCTATGAACTTGATTACTTGATATTTCATGAGCAAATTTTTTGCCAAACAAAAAAAACAATCTACTGAATTTCAGAAGATTGTTTCAAAGTGGAGAATACGGGGATCGAACCCGTCACCTCAACACTGCCAGTGTTGCGCTCTAGCCAGATGAGCTAATTCCCCTTTTAATTATACAATGATAAGGATTTGTCTGAACAATATCAAAAAAAATTACTGAAATTTAAAATAAAAAAATCGGGCTCAAAGCAATTTGAACCCGATTCCTGTAAAACGTAAAATTTAAAAATATGAAATCAATTTTGATTTGATTTTAAATACTCATCAATGATATCAAATGCTTTCTTTTCGTCTTTGATATCGACTTTAATAAAAGTGTTGGTTGCAGTGGGAGTAGATAAAAAACTAAGATAAGAGTTCTCTACATCACATTTTATTCCTGCATCTTCCAGCCTAAATTTTATAAGCTGAATCTCCTGTGGGCTATTACTTTCGTAAACAGCCACTCTTGTTGTTGCATCCATAATTCAGATTTTGATTTTTTTATTAAGCAAAGCAATTTACGAAAAAAATATCATAATCTGAAATTCCTTATATTAAATTCTCAAATATTGAATTAATTTTATCTAAAATAATTTGGATTTCTTCTTTTGTTACATTCAGATGTGGACGGAATCTAAGCGACTGATCACCACAAGTCAAAATGATAATCCCTTCGTCATAAAGTTTGCTTCTCAACCACTCCCTAGACTCGCCATCTTTCAGGTCAAATGCGCACATTAATCCTTTTCCTCTTGCAGCAGAAATATGGTCTGGAAATTTCTGTGCTAATTTTTTCAATCCTTCTAATAAAAACTCTCCTACTATTTTAGAATTTTTTACCAAATTTTCATTTTCAATAATTTCTAAAACCAATTGAAAACGAAGCATATCGATAAAATTCCCACCAAAAGTTGAATTGATTCTGGAACTTTCTACGAAAACGTGATGTTCTACTTCATCCAATTTTTCCTTATTGGCAAGGATTCCACAAACCTGAGTTTTCTTACCAAAAGTGATAACGTCCGGAATAATATCAAGATGTTGGAAAGCCCACATTTTCCCCGTCATTCCAATTCCTGTCTGAACTTCATCAAGGATAAGGAGAATTTCGTTTTCATCACAGATTTTTCTTAATTCAGTAAAGAATTCATTTCTGAAATGATTATCGCCACCTTCCGCTTGGATTGGTTCTATGATAATACAAGCCACTTGATCAGGATTTGCCAGAATAGCTTCTTGAATATGCAATAAAGCCAATTGCTCCTGCTTGATTGTTTCCTCCAAATTATCTTCTGTAATTGGGAAATTCAGTTTTGGATTCGTAATTCTTGGCCAATCGAATTTTGGGAAATATTGGTGTTTTCTCGGATCAGAAGTATTGGTCAAAGACAATGTATAACCGCTTCTTCCGTGGAAGGATTGTTTGAAATGAATAACCATTCCCGCTTCTTTATCAATATTCTTTTGCCAGTTCTTTCTGGTTTTCCAATCGAAAGCAGTCTTCAAAGCATTTTCAACAGCCAAAGCACCACCTTCTACGAAAAAGCAATAGGGTAATTCTTTTGGAATCGCCACTCTGGAAAAAACTTCCATAAAATCTGCATATTCCTGCAAATAAACGTCGCTCAAAGTTGGTTTGTACGTCGCTAATCTTCCTAACCAATTTGCTTTTTCTAAAATGTAAGGATGATTGTAACCTACGGAAGCCGATGCGAACATCGAGAACATATCAAGATATTCTTTTCCCGTCAATCGGTCTACAATATAAGAACCGTGGGACTTTTCAAAATCCATTACAAAATCGAAACCATCGGCCAGGATGTGTTTTCCTAATGTTTCTTTTACTTTATTTTCGTGTACAAGTGTGCTCATTTGTTATAAGTGATAAATGATGATTGATAAATGATAATTAACTGATGACAAATGGCTTTTTGCTATTAGCTTTAAAAACTAAATTTCAAAAAAAACTTCTGACATCAAACTTCCAGCTTCCAGCAATTCTAATCTAAATCGAATTTAATTCCTTGTGCCAAAGGCAAACTGGTTGTGTAATTGATTGTGTTGGTCTGTCTTCTCATATAATATTTCCAGACATCGGAACCAGACTCACGTCCGCCACCTGTTTCTTTTTCGCCACCAAAAGCACCTCCGATTTCAGCACCAGAAGTTCCGATATTGACATTCGCGATTCCACAATCTGAACCTCCGTTTGAAAGGAACAATTCTGCTTCACGAAGATTTTGAGTCATAATTGCAGAACTCAGACCTTGAGGAACATCATTCTGGATTGCGATGGCTTCTTCTAAAGTTTTGTATTTAATCAAATAAAGAATTGGTGCAAATGTCTCGTGCTGAACAATCTCATAACTGTTTTCAACCTCAGCAATGCAAGGTTTCACGTAGCAACCAGAATTGTAATTTTCGCCTTCCAAAACGCCACCTTCTACAATGAATTTCCCACCTTCGGATTTACATTTTTCGATAGAATCCTGATATTGTTTAACTGCAGCTTTATCGATAAGCGGTCCAACGTGATTCGTCTCATCTAAAGGATTTCCGATTTTAAGCTGTCCGTAAGCTTTTACCAAACGGTTTTTCACATCATCATAAACCGATTCGTGGATAATCAAACGTCTTGTAGAAGTACATCTTTGTCCGGCCGTTCCAACTGCGCCGAAAACTGCACCTATGATTGACATATTAAGGTCTGCATTTTCTGTAATGATGATGGCATTATTTCCACCCAATTCCAGAATCGATTTTCCGAAACGTTCAGCTACATTTTTCCCGACAATTCGTCCTACTCTTGTAGAACCAGTGAAAGAAACCAAAGCAATTCTTTTGTCGTTGACTAATTTGTCACCGATTTCGTGGTCAGCAATTACAAGTCCTGAAATTCCTTCCGGAAGTCCATTTTCTCTTGCTACCTCAGCAAATATATTTTGGCAAGCAATCGCACAAAGTGGTGTTTTTTCTGATGGCTTCCAAATCACAACGTTTCCACAAATCCAAGCTAAAGCAGCGTTCCAGCTCCAAACCGCCACCGGAAAATTGAAAGCGGAAATAACTCCCACAATCCCCAGTGGATGATATTGCTCGTACATCCTGTGTCCCGGTCTCTCAGAATGCATTGTATAACCGTGTAGTTGACGGGATAAACCAACTGCAAAATCACAAATATCAATCATCTCCTGAACCTCACCAAGTCCTTCCTGCAAAGATTTTCCCATCTCGTAAGAAACCAATTTGCCCAGATCATCTTTATATTCTCTGAGTTTATTTCCAAATTGACGAACCAAATCACCACGTTTTGGAGAAGGAACCTGTCTGAATTCTCTGTAAGCTTCCTGCGCTTTTGCTACCACTTTTTCATAGTCAGCAGAATCTGAAGTTTTCACAGAAGCAATTTTATTCCCGTCAACGGGAGAGAAACTATCTATATTTTGCCCAGATGAGAAGAATTCTAATCCGGTAGAAGTACCATTATTTTCTGTCGAAATCCCTAATCTTTTCAGGTTTTCTAATATTGAAATCGAGGACATAAATTTTTAATTTTTTAGAGTCCCTAAGATAAAAATATATTTCGACCAGCAAAATCAAAAGCTAACAATCATTAGTAAACATTTAGCAATTATTATTGCTTTGAGATAGTAAAAAGATAATTAATTTGTAAAAAAGGATGTTATCAATAAATTTAATTTGATATCAGTCACTCAAACATCTATAAATTAAGGACAATTTATAATTTTGAATGAGTCTAAATTACATAAATTTTCATATTTTTGAAAAAAAATAAAAATGGAAGACCAACTACAGACAACCGAAGAAAAGAAATTGCCGAAGTGGAAAAGTCTGCTTAAAAAATTCGGAATTGGCGGAATTATTTTTTTTACAGTAAAAGGTATTATCACTTCTACATTAATCTATTTTCTTGGCAAAAACTTTTGGGTGATAATCAAAGATTACGTTGCTCAATGGTTTGATTAAATTGAATTTTATTTTTAATAAGAAATAAAAAAAATCCTTTGCAGCAAAGGATTTAATTTTTTATCGGTAACCGAAATTCTTAAGATCTCTATCATTTTTTCGCCAGTCTTTTTTGACTTTCACAAACAGATTGAGATGGATTTTTTTTCCAAAGAATTTTTCCAAATCTATTCTTGCCTCTGTCCCTACTTTTTTAATAGCTTCGCCTTTGTGGCCGATGATAATTCCTTTTTGTGTATCCCGTTCCACGTAAATGATTGAATCTATAACAATTGCACCTTCCTTTTCTTTGAAAATCTCCGTAACCACTTCTACCGAATAAGGGATTTCTTTTTCGTAGTTAAGAAGAATTTTTTCACGAATAGCCTCATTCACAAAGAAGCGCTCCGGCTTGTCTGTGTACATATCTTTATCATAATATGCAGGACTTTCCGGCAACATAGATTTCAGTTTCGGAAGGATAATCTCCGTATTGAAAGAGTTGAGTGCAGAAATCGGAAGAATCTCAGCTTTCGGGATTCTCTCGTGCCATTCAGTTGCTATTTTTTCTAAACTTTCTTGGTTGGTCTGGTCAATTTTATTCAACAATAACAAAACCGGAACAGGAATTTTGTTGAGTTTATCAATTAAAAACTCGGATGGTTCTGCTTTATCTGTCACATCTACAATGAACAGGAAAACGTCCGCATCCTGCAAAGAATCCTTCACAAAATCCATCATTTTTTCCTGCAAACCATATTTTGGGTCGAGAACACCTGGTGTATCAGAAAAAACAATCTGCAAATCTTCTTCATTATAAATCCCGAAAATACGGTGACGCGTGGTTTGTGCTTTTTGAGTAACAATCGCCAGCTTCTCTCCCATCAGTTGATTAAGAAGTGTAGATTTTCCGGCATTCGGTTTTCCGACGATATTTACGAATCCTGCTTTGTGCATTGATTTTAAATTAAAATGATTAAAAATTAAAAGATTGAGAAATCTTTTAATGGACTGCAAAGTTAGGGAAATTTAAAGGGAAGATTTCAGAAATCATAATATAAAATATATCAATAGGTTGAATTATAAAATAACTGTAACTTTATACTCAAATTAAAACTATAACTAATGAAAAACCTTTACATTTTACTTTTCGCAGCCAATTTATGCTTGGCACAAAGCTCTGATCTTATAAACACAAACTGGCAAGTCACAAAGGTTGTAGGAGAATTATATCCTGACCAACTTCCTCCACCGATGCCTTACCAGCAAGTTACACAGTTCAGCAGTAATCCTTCAAAACTTAATTTATCATTTTTTAATAGTGTTATATCCAATGTAATTTATAGTAATAATGATACGTTTGCTATAAGCGACAAAGTTTGTACTCTAGCCTCTTTTCTGGATGATAATGGCGAAGTGAATCAATTCTTTGGAAAATTATGCGGTTTTTTTGATAATGGAAATAATTACCATTACACTATTCAAAACAATGGAAGTGAAAAGACCTTAGTCATTAGTAACTCTATATTTCAAGAGATTCATTTTAAATCTGCTCAACTTTCTGTAAAAGATAATGAATCAATTAAACCAAGTGTTTTCCCAAATCCAGCAACCGAATACATTGTCGTTGAAAACCTGAAGACTAATTCTAATATTGAATTAATTGACAGTTCTGGAAAATTAGTAAAAATGATTTCTAATAAATCCTCACGAGAAGAAATCGACATTAAGAATCTGATTCCAGGAATTTATTATTTAAAAGCAGATGGAAAAATGATTCAAAAGGTTATCAAAAAATAAATTTTAATCAATCAAATAAAAATCGGTTCAAGTTTGAGCCGATTTTTTTATTTTAAAGTTCTACCTTTGAAAATTCATTATTCCCAAATAATCGTTTATGTTTACAGACAAAGAAATTTCAGAAATCAATCATCTTCTCATTCCGGAAAACAATATCGTTATCGTAACGCATCATAACCCCGATGGAGACGCAATTGGTTCTTCTCTTGGTCTTAAACATTACTTGAAAACAAAAGGAATTGATGCCACCGTAATCACTCCCAATGATTTCCCGAAATTCCTAAAGTGGATGCCGGAAGCGAAACAAATTGTAATTGGCGAATACAAAAGAAAAGTAGCTGGTGAAGCCATCTATAATGCTGATGTTATTTTCTGTCTCGATTTCAATTCGCCTACAAGAATTGGGATTTTAGGAGATTGGGTTACGAAATCCAGAGCAAAGAAAATTTTGATTGATCATCATCAGATGCCGGAGCAATTTGATTATGTTTATTCTGACACAACGGTTCCAGCGACTTGCCAGATGGTTTATCATTTCATCCAAGCGAATCAAGACGAAAAATCGGTGAACATTGATATCGCACAATGTCTTTACACCGGAATAATGACAGACACTGGTGGATTCCGATTCCGTTCTACGAGTGCAACGACTCACAGAATTGTTGCTGACCTTATCGAAAAAGGTGCTGATCCGGCCATTATCACGTCCAATACCTGGGACACGAATACAATCTCCAGATTACATTTACTTTCTTTGGTTCTTAGCAGAATCGAATTAACTAAAGAAGGAAAAGTGGCCATACTTTGGCTGAAACGTTCTGAACTGAAAGAATACGGCTTCGACAAAGGTGATACGGAAGGTTTTGTGAATTATGGACTGAGTGTTTTGGGAACCAAAATGGCGGTTTTCTTTATGGAAGACCTTTATGAAGATTTTATCAAAATCTCTTTCCGTTCCAAAGATTCTGTGGACACCAATCAGTTTGCTCGAAAATACTTCAACGGTGGCGGACATATCAATGCTTCCGGTGGAAAATATTTCAAATCTATAGAGGAAACAATTGAGGATTTCAAAGAAAAAATTGAAGCGGAAGATTTTTAGGAAGAATCAAGATAAAAGATCAAAGGCAAAAGAAGCAAAGTTTGATTGATCAAAAATTTCACTTGACACTGAAAATTTGATTGACCGACAAATCCCTAACCCCGATAGTAGCGGCATCCTTTTTCTTTTTTTGCTAAAAAAGAAAAAGATATAGCGGATAGCGGGAAATAGCTCCTAAAAATCTATCTCAAAAAGACAAAAACCAGTGCAATAATCGCTGGTAAAGCCTGAACGAAAAATATTTTCCTCGAAGCTGATAATGCGCCGTAAATTCCTGCTACGATAACACAACCTAAAAAGAATATCGAGACATTTTTTGACCAAATCTGGTCGCAAATAAAGAAACTCCAAATGAGTCCAGCCGAAAGAAAGCCGTTGTAGAGACCTTGGTTCGCAGCGAGTTTTTTAGTTGGTTTGAACATCTCATCTGGCAATGAACCTCGGAATGTTTTTTTGCCTAGAGTTTCCCAAGCAAACATTTCCATGTAAAGGATGTAAAGATGTTCCAGAGCGACGATTGCGATGAGGATTTTTGAGATAATTTCCATTTTAGAAAACAAAATTTTTAGGTAAATGATGTAGTAATTCTGTATTGATAATCGCAGCGCAAATCTCCGGTTTTTCCCAATGACCGTTGTGTCCGCAGTCCAAAACGTAAGATTTGATATTGGTTCTGTCAGGAAGATTTCCAATTGTTTTTTCTGAATTGACCGCCGAATCGTGTTTGCCTGCCAAAACCAAAATTTTACCTTCGAAGTTTTCTAAAACAGGTTTTCTATCGGAACGCTCAATCATTCCTTTTTGAGATGCTAAAACACCTTCAACAGACGATGTATAGGCTGTTTCTTTGGCTAGCTTGATTTTGGATTCCAGAATATCGTGTTCATTTGGGTTGAAAAGATTCGGGACACCTGCGTTGACGAAAGCTCTGAGATTTTCTTTGATGATTCTTAAACCTTTTCTTCTGGTTTCTTTTTTCATTTCGTCATCGGCAAAATAAGTTGAGAAAAATAAGGTAAATGACTTCAAAAGTTCAGGATATTTTTCTGCAAAAGCCAAAGAAATATAACCGCCCATAGAATGTCCAAGCAAATGAAATGTTTTCAAACCCAATTCATCCGTTACTTTTTTGACTTCATCCGCCATTATCTCGGAAGTCTGAATTTCCGCAACAACATCAGACTTTCCAAAACCCGGCAAATCGATTTTTATCATTCGGAATTTCTCTGACAGAAACGGAATCATATCATCCCAAATCGAGAGATTTTCCATAAAGCCGTGAAGCAAAACCAGATTTTCCGTTCCTTTTCCTTCGATTTCGTAATTGAGCATCATTTACAATTTAATAATTATTTTATCTCCAAACCCTGCATTATTGACGGATTCATAAAGTTTAAACGTTTTCCCACCATCTTTGGTGGAGAAATTTTTCTTCCCTTTTCTTACATCCAATTTTCCATTATCATAGTCCAAGATACTTTGCGTGATGGTTCCGTCGAATTTAAGATTTTTCGGTGAGGTCATTCTTGCATTGCCTTCAATTTTCACAAAATTACTTCCCGATTTATTTTCGCCTGAGACTTGATATTCATCTTGACCGATTTTTGTAAAAGTGATTTTTCCTGTTCCATTCACTTGGTCGTGAGTCAAAGAATGTATTCCAGACAAATCTTTGTAGGCGCGACTGCTGAGAATACTGTCATTAATTTTTGTTCTAGCTGCATTGATTGAATCGATGATTTTCACACTATCAACTTTCGAGGCTGTAGTTTCTTCAGATTTTTTACAAGAAACGATTAAAAAAGGAATAAGAACTGGAATTAGTTTTCTCATAGTTTTAATTTTCCTCACGAAAATAAATAAAAAAGAGCGTCCTGAGACACTCTTTATAAAATATTTTTTTTAATTATTGAACTTTATTTTG
Source organism: Epilithonimonas zeae (assembly GCF_023278365.1). Classification (NCBI taxonomy): domain Bacteria; kingdom Pseudomonadati; phylum Bacteroidota; class Flavobacteriia; order Flavobacteriales; family Weeksellaceae; genus Epilithonimonas; species Epilithonimonas zeae. The sequence goes on from NZ_CP075338.1 coordinate 1,803,787, forward strand.
GTACAATTCCTTTTCTTTATCATTCATTTCCGCAATTCCATAACGTTCGGATTTAGTCAGTGCCAATTCATCTAACATATCAATGACTGTTTTATATTCTGAATCATCTGCAGGTTTTACAATGACTGTGAAGTTTTCTTTTTTAGGCGCATTTGCTTTTGCTGTTTCAATTGTTTTTGCAACCTGAGCTTTATCAAATGAAACTTGTTTTAGACTATTATCATTCAAATCTTTTTTATCCGCTTGATAATAGAAAACTTTACCTTCTTTACCTAAAATAAATGTAATTGAATTTTTATAATTAATTTCTGTTGGTTCTCCAGTATTTCTCGGAGGATTGGAAAAATTGATGGCGTTTGGTTTCGAGAAATTGGTTGTGAACATAAAAAATGTAATCAATAAGAATCCCAAATCCACCATTGGTGTCATATCCACACGAATTGGTTTCTTGTTTTGAGTTTTCTTTCCGTTAGATTGTTCTTTAATTTGTACTTCTGCCATAGCTTTAAGTTTTAGTAGTTAGTAATAGAAAATAAAAATCCATAACGATTCTTCATCATTATGGATTTTTGAATACAAATTATGTACCTAAAATTTTATTTTATTATAAAAATATTATTTATATAATTATAAATTTTGCCATTGTTCAAAAGTCATCTGAAATTTGATTTCTTTTCCGTGTGTTCCGATTTCTTCCCAGCCAGAAAATTTGTAGAATTGTTCAGCTCTTGTTTTTGGCGCAGTTCCCAGCCAAACTGTAGTTTTTGTCTGTTGAAAATACCAGCTCAACATCAGATTATGTAACTGTTTTCCGATGCCTTGCTTTTCGAATTTAGGTTTTAGAAACAATGCCCAAATATTGCTTTCAACCAAATCTACGATGGCGAATCCTACAATTTCATTTTCAATTTCGCAAACCCAACCTTTTCCGTTGTCTGTTAAATAAATCTCGTAATCTTTATCTTTTACAACATCCGGATTGGACAATTGATTTTCATTTACAGAATTGCGGACAATCTGCATTTGTGGAATATCGCTGATATTGGCTTCTCTGAAAATCATTACTTATTTTTAAAATAATCAATTCCACATTTTAGGAATTTTTTGAAATCCTCTTTTGGCATATAGCCTGAAACAGGCGAATTAATCACCTTTTGGTCAGGCGTTACCAAAACATAGTGCGGCTGGGAATTATTATTGAAGTTAACCTGCTGGAACAGACTCCATTTGTCGCCAATAGTTTTCACTTTCTTCATTTGACCTTCGCCCATATCGATTTTGATCTGTTCATTTTCCGGCAGCTCTTCTTTGTCATCCACATAGACTGAAGCGATAATCACATCGTTTTGAAGAATCGGTAAAATATCATCCTGACTCCAGACAAATTCCTCCATTTTTCGGCAATTTTCGCAACCATAACCAGTGAAATCAATCAAAACAGGCTTGTTTTCTTTCTTAGCTACTTCTATCGCTTCAAAATAATTATGATAAGGCTTTAAGCCAAGAATTCCGTCTTTCTCTTCGTGGAAATAACTCACGTTTAATGGCGGTAAAATCCCACTTAGCAATTGTAATTTTGGTTTTTCTGATGGAATCAATCCTTGAATCAAATACGCTACAAACACAATTCCGAAAACACCCAGAATTCTTCTTCCTAAACTAATTTTCGGTTTTTTATCATCGTGAGGAAATCTGATTTTCCCAAATAAATAAACCACTAATCCAATCGCAATGATAATCCAAAGCACGATGAACAATTCTCTTTTCAGCAAGAATGTTTTGGAAACCAAATCTGCTTTTGACAAGAATTTCAAAGCCAAAGCCAACTCTATAAATCCAAGAACAACTTTCACAGTGTTCATCCAGCCGCCGGATTTTGGTAAACTTTGCAACGCTTGAGGAAATAACGCTAACAATCCGAAAACCAATGCCCAAGCCAATCCAAAACCAGCCAAAGCAAACGTTAATAATGTCGGAACATTAGTCGCTCCAGCAACAACACCACCTAATAAACTTCCTAAAATTGGACCTGTACAAGAGAACGAAACAATCACTAAAGTCAAAGCCATAAAGAAAATCCCAATCAACCCGCCCGCTTCTTCCGCTTTGGAAGATTTGTTAGCGATAGAACTTGGCAATGTAATTTCGTAATATCCGAAAAAGCTCAATGCAAAGAATAAAAATATGGCGAAGAAAAATAAATTCAGCCAGATATTAGTTGAAATCTGATTGAAAATATTACCCGAAATTCCATCAATAATATGAAATGGAATACTCAATAAAACGAAAATCAGCAAAATAAAGAAACCGTAAATAAACGCATCTCTTTTTCCTTTTGCTTTGTCTTTGTTCCCTTTTGTAAAGAACGAAACCGTCAACGGAATCATTGGGAAAACGCAAGGTGTCAACAACGCAATTAGTCCGCCTAAGAATCCTAAACCGAGAACCAACCAATTGTCATCATTTGGTTTTTGCTGAGCAGCTCCGCAATTCGTCAAAGGATTTTTGAAGTCCAGAGAATTAACTTTCAAACCTTCTTGTTTGGCAACAGCAGGCGTTTCAATATTTGTAGGTTTTAGAATTGTTCCTACTTGTCCTGCCGGAGCGACTTCGTAAACTGTATCTTTTGTTTTTTCTAAAGTTCCTTCAGGAGCAACAGCCGTTTTACTTCCTTCAATTTGTTTTTCAAATTCTAAAGTATTTGGTGCCAGACAAACGCGGTCATTACAAGTCTGATACATTATTTCAGCTGTAATTGTTGCTGGTTTTGTCGCATCTTTTGGTTTGAATTTTTGCTTGAAAACGACTTTGTTTGAATAATAAACAATCTGAGCACCAAAAGCTTCCGAAAACTCATCGTGTTTTTTTCCTATTTCCTGAACTTTTCCAAGCAATTGAATTCCCTGTTTTGAAGTAATTTTAAATTCAGTTGGGATTCCGGAATCTGGTGGCAAATCTTGCGAATAAATATGCCATTTATCTTCAATAGTTCCAGTTAAAACTGCTTCATATTCGTCTTTCCCAACAGATACAACATCGAATTTGAACTTAATCGGGTTTTTTATCTGTGCATTGAAAATAGTTATTATTAATAGAAAAAGTGTTGACAACACCAGTTTGAAATCTTTCATTTTTTGATATTAAATTTTTACTTCCAGAGAATCCGAATTTTCAGAACTGAATCTCCCGTCCTGACGTAAAGGCAATACACCTAAAATTTGGTCATTCGTATCACAAAGAAGCCAGATTTTTTGCTTCGCTAAAATAGACAATTTTTCATCCTTAAAAAACTTCGAAATTTTCTTTTTACCAATCATTCCAATAGGAAAAAACAAATCACCTTCCTGTTTTTTTCTCAATTTCAAAGGTATTTGAATCTTATTTTTATCAATTTTCCAAAAACAAGTACCGAATTCCTGAATCTCACTTTTAATATTTTGAGGAATTACGATTTCATCATCAACAATTTCAAGCAAAACTTCTTCTAAATCCTCACTTCTGACTTCTAGCTTATCACTAAAAATCAATTCGTTTCTATTAATGATTAAGTGAAATTCAGAATTGAAAAATGAACTTCCGGTTTGCGCAGTGAGAACTTTCTGCATTTCGTTTTCATCATTGAAACCAAATCTTTTCAAAATCTCATATCGAATCAATTCAGATTCTTCTGAGAATTTTTGTTTATCGATTATGATTTGATTTTTGCTGGAATTTATTTTGAGAACTTCAATTTTCTCATTCACGGATTCATCAATAAAATCTTTAGCCTGATTAATATAATTGATACTTTTTGAAAAATTGGTCAGAAAATCCGGATTTACTTTTTCCAATTCAGTAACGATATTGTGCCGGATTTTATTCCTTAAATAATCTGTTTTCTGGTTGGATTGATCTTCCCGGAATTCAATCTGATTCTGTTTTGCAAAATCGTAAATCTCTTCCTTAGAAAAATCAAGAAGCGGACGAATAATTCCATTTTCATTTTTCGGAATTCCACTCAAACCTCGGATTCCTGAAGCTTTAGAAAGATTAATGATAAAAGTTTCCAATTGGTCATTCAGATGGTGTGCCGTGACTAAAAAATCAAGATTTTCTTTCTTCTGAATTTCCCTAAAAAAACGATAACGCAATTCTCTCGCCCAATTTTGAATTGAATTTTCCGGTTTCTTATCAACCTCCGAAACGTCATACAAATGAAAAGGAATCTGATGTTGGTCACAAAAGTTGGAAACCAGCTTTTGATCGAGCTTAGAATCCTCATTACGAAGATGATAATTGATGTGTGCAATTTGAAAATTAAATCCTGAAACCTGAAATAAATCAGCCAAAACCATAGAGTCCACTCCTCCACTTACAGCCAAAAGGTATGTTTTTTGTTGTGGTTGGTTGAGCATTTGCTCTAACAGATTTTGAAATTTTAAGAGACTTAACACAATTTTATAACGAAACATTAAGTTATAAGCACAAATATACAGTTATTAATTCTTACTTTTGAAACGATTTAAAAACCAATAACCGCTCAATAAAAACAATAAAACAAATAAATATTTACTATGAGATTATTTAAAATTTTGACCATTACAGCCGTGGGACTTTCCCTTGCTTCTTGTGTCAGCAAAAAACAATTCGATGCACTTAATCTGAACTACAAACAATGTATAGAAGATGCGGGTGAAAGAATGCGCCAAATCCAAGATTTGAAAGGAGAAAACTCTTCTTTGAAAGGTCAGAATGACTTGCTAGTTGGACAAAACAACGCTCTTAAATCCAGTTTGGATGCTTGTTTATCTAACGCAGGAAAAGGTTCTGCGAACATTGATAAATTAGTTGGAGAAATCAACGCTTCCAATGCTTACATCAAGCAATTGATTTCTGGAAAAAGTAAAAACGACAGTTTGAATTTGGCTTTATCTAACAAGTTAAAACGTTCTCTTGATAATGTAGCTGACCAAGATGTAGATGTGAAAGTTCTAAAAGGTGTGGTATTGATTTCATTATCAGACAAAATGCTTTACCAAGTTGGAAAATATGACATCCAACCAGCTGCAGCAGATGTTTTAGCGAAAGTTGCTAAAGTAATCAACGATTACGATACTTATAGTGTTTTGATTGAAGGTAACACAGATAACACGCCATTGAACAGTGCCAACGCGCCAAGAGACAACTGGGATCTTTCCGCATTGAGAGCGACTGCCGTTGCCAAAGTTCTTCAAAATCAGTTTGGTGTGAATCCTAACAGAATCACGGCTGGTGGTAGATCCGAGTACAACCCTAAAACGACAAACGCATCAGTTTCCGGACGTGGAGAAAACCGTAGAACGGAAATTATCATTATGCCAAAATTGGATGAGTTTATGAAGTTGATGGACATTGCTCCAGTAAAAAAATAAATAATAAAAGATGAATGATAATTAATAATTCATTCAGGATTTATAAAACTAACCTTGTCAGAAATGGCGAGGTTTTTCTTTTTTATTTGGGGCAGCATTATCCGTCTCCCGTTCATAATCTTTTTTTGCCTAAGCTTTCCAAAAGGAAAAAGGATTTCCACACAAGCCGGGCTGCAGATTCGACATCAATACAACATCGATCATAACTTAAACATTTAGTACCTTTGAACCTCAAACCAAAAACTCCGAACTCCTAATGAGTTATTTCGAAGAATTAGATAAAGAAATGGACAGATACTTGGAAGAAACCGCTTCCGAAGAACCTGCCATTCTCAAAAAATTAAGAAAAGAAACTTATCAGAAAACGACTCAACCACATATGATTTCCGGTTATCTTCAAGGTCGTCTTTTGAGCATTTTATCACATATTATCCAGCCAAAAAATGTTTTGGAAATCGGGACTTTTACAGGTTACGCAGCGTTGAGTATGGCAGAAGGCATACCGAAAGATGGGAAAATCTACACGATTGATAAGAATGAAGACCTAGCTTATATTCCACAAAAATACTTTTCAGAAAGTGATTACAAGGATCAAATCGAATTCATCATTGGTGATGCGAAAGAAGAAATCAAAAAACTGGATAAAGTTTGGGATTTGATTTTCATAGACGCGGACAAGGAAAGCTATCTGGAATATTTGAAACTCATCAAACCCAATCTCCGCTCGGGAAGTATCATTTTGATTGACAACGTTCTTTGGTACGGAAAAGTCCTTGAAAATAATCCGAAAGATAAACAAACAGAGCAAATCAAACTCGTGAATAAAATCATCGCCGAAGATTCTGATTTCGAAAATCTAATCTTACCTTTGCGAGACGGATTACACTTGATTAGAAAGAAATAATTCGTATTTTTAAATTCATAATTGATTGAAATGAATAAAGGCATTTGCAATGTTTCCATCGCGCCACTGAGAGCAGACAGTTCTGACAAAAGCGAAATCGTATCCCAACTACTTTACGGTGAGTCTGCGGATATCATCGAGGTTAAAGATAATTGGACCAAAATCATAACGCATTATGATAATTACGAAGCGTGGATGGACACAAAACAAATTTCGCCTGTTTCTGATGAATTAATAACATCAAGAAAAAGAAATCTTGTGAAAGAACCTTTCCAATCTACAATGACGGAAAGTGGAAAAGTACTTTTATCAATGGGTTCTGAAGTTAATTTTGAAACGACTGCGCCGACTCGCGGACGTGACCTCAGCGAAAGTATTGTAAATTGTGCTAAAGAGTTTCTAAATGTTCCTTATTTGTGGGGCGGAAAAAGCTTTTTCGGAATCGATTGCAGTGGTTTTACGCAAATTATTTATAAAATACACGGCATCAAAATACCAAGAGATACTTATCAGCAGGCAGAACTCGGAGAGGCATTAACTTTTATCGAAGAAGCAAAACCAGGCGATTTGGCATTTTTTGAAAATTCTGAGGGAAGGATTATCCACGTCGGCTTTATTCTGGCAGACCAAAAAATCATCCACGCTCACGGAAAAGTGAGAATTGACAGTTTAGATTCCACTGGGATCTTCAATAAAGACCAAAATAAGCATACCCATAAATTGAGATTCATCAGGTCTTATTTTTAAAATAAAAGCTTCCAAATCTGGAAGCTTTTTCTATTTATTTTAAGGGAAAAATCAACTGAGTAAATTTCTGTTCTTCATTTCTTCTTTTATTTTCCCATAGCTAAAAATATTAGCAATTACCAAAGGAATAAAAGTTAATGGCAAAATTGTAAAAACGCCAAATCCCTTACTAACTGTGATATAAAGGCAAGTTATAAGAAGCAAAATAAAAATACTGAAAAAGATTTTTAAAAACATCCTTGCTTGCTTGAATGACTTTTGTAATTCTTCATTCGATAATTCGGTGAGGTTTTGTGACTGTTTCATTACTTTATTTCTCAACTGTACTACAATTTGAATTCCAATTTGACATTGAAGAATCTTCCTGTCAATCTAACCGGCACCGGATAATACAATTGTGGCGAAGAATTCACGTCACTGATCCATTGGTTGGCAATCGTATTATTAATATTAAATGCATTGAAAATCTGAACGCCTAAAGTCAGTTCTTTAAATTTGCCCCAGAAATTACCACTTGCCTTGTTGTCTTTTTGGTCAATAAAGACTTTCGTCAGACCAATATCAACTCTTTTATAAGAAGGTAAAGTTTTCTGGTAACGGTAAGCTGCCAGATAATCCGGCAAACCTGCTGCATCAAATAAAACCGGTGTTCCAGAATTAATTCCGCTGGCGAAGGTCAGCGTTAAATTAACTCTCATACTTGGAAACTTCGGCATATAATCCTGGTAGAACATAGAAAAACGGAAACGCTGATCCGTAGGTCTAGGAATATATCCGTTTCCATCAATATTTTCATAAACTCTCGCATAGCTTGCAGAAATCCAAGAATCAACTCCCGGAACAAACTGCCCGAATAATCTTGCATCCAAACCATAAGCATAACCTTCCGCATTATTTTTACCGGAATATCTTACTCTTACATTATCCAGATAATATGGAATTAAATTTTCCATTTTCTTGTAATAAGCTTCGGTTGTCAATTTGAAAGGTTTTCTGTTATCATTATTTCCAATCTTGAATTCATAGTCGTTGGCAATGATGATCTGATAAGATTTTTGAGCTTTGATATCCGAATTGAAACTTCCTGTCAGATCCTTAATCTCCTTATAGAAAGGTGCCTGATAATAGACACCTCCGGAAACTCGGAACAACATATCCATATCCCAGTTAGGTTTGATGGCAAATTGTGCTCTTGGACTAAACAAGGTTTCTTTATTATAACTCCAGTTCTGAACTCTTGCTCCACCATTAACAAAGATTCTGTTGCTTCCCCAATAGAATTTTTTAGAGAATTGAGCATAAGCAGAAATTCTTGTCGGTGTAATATTGTTTTGTCCTGCGATGTAATATTTAAGATTAAGATCAGAAGTATCAAGATTTCCAGGAATAACGAAATCTCTAGGATTGCTGTAACCGATAGAATCTACAAACTGCCACTCATTGGTGAAATCCTTAATCGTTTCTCTTTCGAATTTTGCACCAACTTCTATATCGGTATTGACATCCGGGGAGAATTTGGTTCTGAATTGAGAACCAACAACTCTAACTAATAAGTCATTCCTTGCGTGATCGATTTGGCCACCTGCATCATAGCCTGCAACAGGATTTCCTTCCTCATCAAATGCTTCCAAGATATAACCAGAAGCCAAAGAATAGTATTCTCTTTCTCTGTTTTGGTAAGCAAAATTATCTAAACTGAACTGCCATTTTTTACTAGGTTTGAAGTTAACGCTTACCGTTCCCATCATATTTTTGTACTGATCATCTTCTTGCCCGTTGTAGAAAACAGTCAGTTTTAGAGGCTGTAAAAGACTACCAAAATCCACTTCTTTCTGCTTCGGAACCATCTGATAATCGTTTTTTGCATAGTAACCTAAGAAAGACAGAGACCACTTTTCATTGAACTGATAATTAAGATAGGTCTGCAAATCCATATATCGTGGATTGAAATCTGTATCTTCATTCAGAGTATTAAGAACCAAATTGGTATTTCTATAACGTGCAGAAACTAATCCTGTAAATTTTTTATCTTTTGATGCAAAACCAGTTGTCAAACGTCCGCCAATCAAACTTGCTTCTCCGGAAAGTTCGAATTTCTCAGGTTGTCTGTAATAAATATTAAGCGCAGAAGACATTTTATCACCATATCTCGGTTCAAACCCACCCGCAGAAAAGTTGATCATCCCTACCATATCAGGATTGATGATACTCATCCCTTCCTGCAAAGAGTTACGAGTCAAAAACGGACGATAAAGCTCAACATCATTAATGTAAATTAAGTTCTCATCATAATTTCCACCTCTTACCATAATCTGGGAAGATAACTCGGAATTGGAATTGACCGATGGTAAACTTTTCAAAAGGCCTTCCACGCCACCTCCTAAAGAAGCCACTTCTCTCGCTTCTTTCACAGATATCTCAACCGAAGTCAAATCATTGGTTTTACGGATTCCTTTTTTCTGGAAAACAACTTCCTGAATCTCTGTAGCATTAGCCACTGGTAAGAAAAGAACATTAACAGTTTGAGATTTTGGTGATGTTTTGATGGTTTTAGAAAAACCTTTGAAGTTTTCTTTTTGCACTTTCAGTTCTTTTTCAGAATCAGAAAGCGGAATTCTTACAAAACCGTTTTTATCGGTCTGATAAGTCTGGTCATTATAGGTAACCTCAGCTTCTGAAACTGCTTTACCGTCTTCATCGAGAACTTTTAAATTGATTTGAGAAAATGCCAAAACGGGCAAAAAGAAAAGAATTAAAAGAATATTTTTCAATGCGTATATTTTTAAACTAAATTTAAATTATTTTTTCTAATTTCCTTAAAGGATTACCTATATAAACCCCTTCTTGATGAATATTTTTTGTTACAACGGCACCCATTCCAATTGTTACATTATCACAAATTTCAACACCATTTTTTACAGTAGCATTGGTCCCAAAGTAAACGTTATTTCCAAATTTACAATCTCCACTTATATTAACACCAGGTGCTGTAGTAAAATAATCCCCTATAATACAGTCGTGACCTATAGTTGTATTGAGATTAATTTGACTATGTTTTCCTATCATAACATTAGTTGTAATAATTGATCCTGCAGTTACAATACCTCCCTCACCGATGATATTCTCATCATCCATTATCAACGCATTTTCATGAATCAATGTTAAATAAGAAGTATCTGTAGGCAGCCTTTCAACAATACTTTTTCTTGTTAACGGATTACCAACCCCTATTATTACGTGATATTCTTGAGAATTAAATTCATCAAATGACATTATTGGAAATTTAGTTTGATTTTTAATCAATTTATCCAAATTATCATCCATAAAGAAAATCTCATTTTTTTGAATTTCTAAAATGGAAAAAAAATTACTGTAGCTATAATAAATTTCTCTACCGAAACCTCCTGCACCAATAATGCAAATTTTTTTTATCATAAATCTTGTGTGTTATGACAAAAATAAATAATAAATAACAAAACCTTAAGAATATTTTAGAAATATTTAAGGTTTATTTCTAACTCATAAAAAAAGCCCGAATAAATCGGACTTCAATTTTATAATATCGCTTCTCTGATTCTTGTCAGTTTCCCAAGCAAGTCATCAAGCAAATCTAATTTCAACATATTCGCACCATCAGATTTCGCTACAGAAGGTTCGGGATGGGTTTCGATAAATAATCCGTCAGCTCCAACTGCAATTCCAGCTTTGGCAATCGTTTCAATCAACTCTGGTCTTCCGCCCGTCACGCCAGAATTTTGATTCGGTTGTTGAAGAGAGTGCGTTACATCCAAAATCACCGGAGAATATTCCCTCATTGTCGGTATTCCACGGAAATCTACAACCAAATCACTGTAACCAAACGTATTTCCTCTTTCGATAATTGCCGTTTTATCATTTCCGGAATCTTTCACTTTCTGAACAGCAAATTTCATTGCTTCTGGTGAAAGAAACTGTCCTTTTTTAAGCGTCACTGCTTTTCCAGTTTCTGCTGCTGCAATCAACAAATCGGTTTGTCTAACTAAGAAAGCCGGAATTTGCAAAACATCCACATATTCTGCAGCCAAAGCGGCGTGCCCATTCTCGTGAATATCTGTTGTCGTAGGAATATTGAAGGTCTCTCCCACTTTTTTAAGAATCTTCAAAGCTTTCTCGTCACCGATTCCTGTGAAAGAATCTACACGGCTTCTATTTGCCTTTCTGAAAGATCCTTTGAAAATATAAGGAATATTGTATTTGTCGGAAAGCTTCACGATATGTTCTGCAATCTGCAAAGCCATTGTTTCATCTTCGATTGCGCAAGGTCCTGCAATCAAGAAAAAGTTCTTGGAATCTTTGTGATGAATCTTATCTAAATATTGTATCATTTTTTTGATTTTAAATTATAAAGTTCAGATTGTTTTATGTCTGAAAATCGAATACAAATATACGGAATTAATGCAGGAAAACCTTTTCCAACTCAAACTATCGAAAGGGTTGAAATTATCTATTTATTAAGTTTATTAATAATCTTTTCGAACGTATTCACATTCCTGCTCGTCATTTTATCTTTCAGACTTTTCTTGCCAAGAATTTTCCCGAAATTAGAATCTAAAGTCTGTCCTTTCGGAACTTGCCAATAGAATATATTGTTGACGATTTTAGCTTTCTCTCCTTCTGCTTTGCTTGATTTCTCAAATTCTTCCAACAATGTTTCTTCTACTTTTTCTGAACCGAGGAAAACGTAATTATGAAAATTCTCGATTGTTGGAAATGGGTCATTTTTTAAAATTTCAATAACTTCTTTTTCATTTTTGATGAAAAGAAAAGCTTCGTAATTGAAATGATCTGACATTGCTTTTTCCAAAATCTTCTTTAATTCCACAGAATCTTTATCGGATTGAAACAGAATATTCCCACTCGCCAAAACCGAAGATACGTTTTGGACACCTGCATCAGTAAAGACTTTGCAGACATCTGCCATTTTCATATTGGTTCCTTTAACATTCACGCCACGGAGGAAAGCAAAAAAGTTGTTCATAGTTGATAGTTGATAGTTGATAGTTGATAGTTGATAGTTGATAGTTGATAGTTGATAGCAAAATTACACTTTAAAACTTTGACTGAGTGATAATATTTAAAACAAAAACCCTTTCAGAGCTCTAACTCTGAAAGGGTTGGTATAGTTTCAGTAGATAACTCTCTACTGCGTGACTTTCATCAATTGTTTTGTGATGTTATCCATCTTTTCAGCTTCGTAAGTCGTATCGTAATCTTTCATAATATCAAACAGATACGAGTAGAATGATGTTACTTTCTGTACATCATCTGCTTTTTTGAAAGCTTTCTCTTTGCCCATCTCCTGCAAATCCTTAATGAATGTATTGAATCTCTTATCAATGACATTCAGAGAGTTGACAAGATATTCATAACCTTTGTCTTTCTGACCGATTTTATTGTAAGCATCCGAAACTGCACCCACAACAAGGGAATATTCCATTGGTTTGGTTTTCATCTGTCTTGCTGCATAAACCTGGAACTTAGGAGATAATCTTGTGTAATAATCGTACTCTTCGAAGATTCCTTTCTTAAGGTCTTCTGCCAGTTTCAGTCCTTTTTGCTCTTGTCCTGCAACGATATAAGCGTAAACAATAGAACTCAAAGACCTTGGGTCATTATATTTTGAAACCGGGATTTCTCTGCTTGCCAAATCCAGAATTTCAATTGCCTTTTGCTTCTCACCTTTCAGCACCAATGCCTCAGCCGCTCTACTTGCCGATGATCTGTAACCGATGATATTCTGCGTACAAGTTTCGTCAAAATGGACTTTCAAATCTTTGAAATTACCCCATCTGTAATTTTTCACAATGTTGTAAAGCTCGTCCGCATTCACCATTCCTAACTCGCCATCCGGAGACTCTTCGGTTTTGATTGGAACCAATCTGTAGCTGAATCCATCAAACTTAAGATAATTGGACAAGAAGAATAGATTACTTCCGTCATAAATCCCACCGCTTGAGAAGTTGATTGGGCGTTTCCAATCGAAGTTGGCCAGGATATCCAGCATCATCATATTATTCTTGAACATACTAGAACCTTTATAATCGATGACGATTTGCTTTTCTGCTTTCTGCGCTTCGGCAGGCGTGATAATTCCTGATTTAACGGCATTATTGACATTGACTGGAAGTACAAATTTGGAAACCGGAAGGAAGTTGAATTTCTGATAACGCTCTTCTCCGAAAATCATTTTCACGATTTCATCTTTTTCCGGCGATTTCATTTTCAGGAAGTTAACAGCTTCCTTCATCGTGATCGAATCCTGAGTCAGATATTTTCTGAAGGCTGCAAATTCTGTATCCGGTGCGCCTTGGTCTTTTAGATTAGCAAAAATATTAGACCAATCGTCTTTCGTCATCATATAAACCTGGTCATTGGAACCTTCACGATAATCTTCGTGAGTCAAAGTTGACGGAACAGGCATAGAGTTATATGTTCTTCTTTTAACCTGATCGATATTCCAAGGCGTAGATAACAATGTAAAATTCACAACTTTTACGTCTGGACGAAATTCCTCAGTCTCCTGAATGGCCCAAACCGGATAGGTATCATTATCACCATAAACGAACATTATTCCGTTTTTAGGCAAAGATTTCAAACTAGAATAAGCATAATCGTAAGCTGTGTAACGCCCGCTTCTGTCGTGAACATTATAGTTCTGGAAGCCCATCATAAAAGGAATTCCTAGTAGAACAACACCCACGATAATCTGAGCCGATTTGCTTTTTACTTTTTTCTGAAGCAGCCAATAGATTGATGCAACACCTAATCCAATCCAAATCGCAAATGCATAGAACGAACCAACCATCGCATAATCTCTTTCACGAGGTTCGAATGGCTTCATCCCTGTATAAAATACAATTCCGACACTTGTTAAAATGAATAAAGATAATATCGCATAGAATCTTCCGAAATCTCTGTTCAGCTGGAAGAAAAATCCTAACAATCCTAATATCAATGGCAACATAAAGAACTTAACCGTACTTTCATTCTGGAATTTAGCAGGCATTTCGCTTTGGTCTCCCCAAATATTATTATCGATGAAAGGAATACCTGTGATGAAGTTTCCATTCGTATTTTCCATATGACCTTCGACATCATTCTGGCGACCAGCAAAATTCCAAAGAAGATATCTTCCGAAATAATAGTAATTCTGGAACGTAATGAAGTAATCCAAATTCTGAGCTAATGTCGGTTTCTGAACATTGATGATTCCGAATTGTTTCGCCTTCAGATAATCATCCATTTTGATGGTTCCATTCTCATATTTTTGACGAAGTTCATCAAAGAATTGTTTTGCTTCAGGACTTTCAGAGATTTGTTCATTACCATAATTGAAAGTAAAATCCGGCGCACCATACATCGAAATGTAATTTGGCATTACCGATTTATCCTCACTGAACATCCTCGGCAAGAAGCCAACGTGCTC